>JBGSPT010000079.1:0-2216 GCA_041738475.1 Treponematales bacterium | reverse complement strand
GGCCGCGGTCGCCCCCGCGACGGGGCCGGCGGATGGGATTGGGGTCACGGGCGAATGGACCGCATGGAAGTCCGGCTGGAACGATTCGCCGAGCGAATGGAGCGGGGGGTGGACCGCTGGAGCGAAAAGTCCGCCATCAAGGCCGAACTCCGGAAGCACGCGGAGACCACCGAAACCGGGGAATGGGACAAGGAACTCAAGGACTCGGACTACTTCAAGCCCGGCCGGGAGGAACTTGCGGCCAGCTTCGAAGCCTACCGGGAGGGCCTCGCGGACAAGGCCCGCAAGCTGAGGGGCGGCTTCGCAGGCAACCTGTTCTCCTTCCTGGGAGTGAACGCCCTCCTGTGGTTCATCAACCTGCAGCTCCAGGCGGGACCGCCGTTTCTCTGGGCCGCAATCGTCACTGCGGGCTGGGGCACCGGTCTGGTCTCTAACCTGGCCGGCCTGGCCAGGGCCAACGCCAAGCTCCGGGAGGCGGACAGGGTACCGGACCTGGAGGGCGATGCCCTCGGGACCTACAAGAAGCTGAACCTCGTCCGGGACTCCATGGCCCGGCACACCGCCAGCGTCCTGACCGTTCCTGCCTTGCTCTTCACGATACACGCCGTCGTGACTCCCCTGGTCTTCCCCTGGTGGCTCATACCCTCGGGGATCATGGCGATCAGCTGGATATCCCACGCCATAGCCTTCGCCTCCGCCCGGCGGCGCCTGGAGTCCAAGCTCTTCAAGGAAGCCGGTGTCGGCGGCTGGCGAGACCTATTCCGCATCGGCAAGACCCGAAGGGCCGCGGCCAAGGCGTCCGGCCCCTACGCGTCCCTCTACGCCGAGGCCGAGGCGGCCAAGGAGGCCATCGTCGCCCAGGTCAAGGCCGCGGGCAAGGACTCCCCCTTCGACAAGGAACTCGTCCCCTCCCTGGAGGAATACGTGGGCCAAGTCCGCCTTTTGACCCAGACGGTCAACGAGATCGACTCCATCATCGACGCAATACCGATGAAGGACCTCTCGAAGGACAAGGCGGAGCTCAAGGGCAAGCTGGAGGGCACCGCGAGCTCATCCCTGAAGACCGAGTATGCCCGCTCCGTGGAGGAGATCGAGAAGCAGGAGAAATCTTTCCAGGATCTCCAGGACCAGAGGGAGGTCCTGCACCTCCGCCTCAAGTCCTCGGTGAATTCCCTGAAGCAGATGCAGCTGGACATGGCCCGGTACAGGGCCCAGCCCGACCTGGCCCAGTCCGCGTCCCTGGACCAGGTGCGGTCCAGGACCGGGGAACTCTCCAAGTACCTGGAGGATCTCCGGAAGGGCTACGAGGAAGCCCGGGACGCGGAGGATCCCTGGAAGGATCTGGAGCGCCTGGCGGCGGAGCGGGAAGCCTCCGCCAAGGCCCTGCCGAAGGCGGAGCCCGCGTCCGGGAAAACCGAAGGCTCCGGCGGGCATCCGCCCCCGGCCGACCCGGAGACCTGATTCGGGATCGGCTCCCGCCGCCGCTCCGAAGGTCCGGGGCCGCGGGCTCTCGTTGACACGGCCCGGGCTTTCCCCCTAGTATCGCACCTGTCCCTCCGGCGAGACCCGGTAGCTCAGCTGGATAGAGCGAGCGCCTCCTAAGCGCTAGGTCGTGGGTTCGACTCCCGTCCGGGTCAACGTGCGCGCGGGCTGTCCCATGGACGACCTTCCATCGGGACGGCCCGCATACCTCTCTAACGAAGCACGATCGTCAAGTCGAGGAATCCTCCCTGGATTCTCCATTCTCGCCCCGCAGCCTTCGGAACCAGGGCCTCGAGCTCCCCGGGAGTGTATGCAGCACGGATGGAGGATCTCCAGTACCGGGACAGGGATCCCATGGTCAAGGTTCCGAACCCCCACACGAAAGCCCAGGCACCCGCGGAAATATCCCGGCGCTCGTCCCTCAGGAACAGGGACCCCTTCGGCTTCAAAACCCGCAGGATCGAGTCGAAGGCCCTTCGGGGATCTTCCCAGTGATGGAGGGAATCCCGGGATATCACGAGGTCCACGCTGTCCGGCGGCACACCCTCCAGGGCTTCCGCGGTTCCCGGTCTGTAGACGACCCGGCCCCCGAGTCCCCGGGCCGAGGCGTTGGCCGTCGCCGCCCGGATCATGTCCGTCGAGGCGTCCACACCGACCAGGCGGAACCCCGGATTCCGTTCCAGCAGTCGGATCCCCGCCCACCCCGGCCCGGGGCCGATCTCCAGGACCGCCGC
>JBGSPT010000060.1:0-5315 GCA_041738475.1 Treponematales bacterium | reverse complement strand
CCGGACGGCCTTCCTGGCCTATGCGGAGGGCATCTGGAGCACACTGCCCGCCGTTTCCGAGCGTCCCGGGGTGGCCCTCGCGGACCCCGCCCGGCTGGCCTCGGACATCGCGTCCCTCCGGGAGACCGTGAAGCCGGATTATATCGTCGTGTCCGTCCACTGGGGCGAGGAGCACGAGCGCCATCCCCGGCCTTCCCAGAGGGACTTCGGCCGGGCCGCGATCGACTCCGGGGCGGACCTGGTCCTGGGTCACCATCCCCACGTCCTGCAGTCCCTGGAAAGGTACCGGGAGGGGCTCATCGTCTACTCCCTGGGCAATTTTGTTTTCGACATGGCCGCGGACCCCACCTACGACACCGCGGCGATCCGGATCACCCTCGAGGGGGGCCGGGTGGGGGCCGCGGAGATCCTCCCTCTCCGTATCGAGCGCCGGGACTACGCCCCCCGGCCCGCCGGCCCCGAGGAGGCGGACCGCATCCTGTCGGGGCTCCGGGAGACCTCCCGCCTCCTCGGGACCGCCGTCGAGATCGAGGGCGGCCGGGGGCGGATCGTCTTCTAGCAGGGCGGCGAAAAAACCGCGATACTTGTTCCTGAGATGCGGGGTTTTTCGTGATATCTTTACCTTGAAAGGCAGGAGATGAGCCGTTCCCCTCGAATCCGCCGGTCCGCTTTCGCGGCCGCTCTTCTGGCGGCCCTGCTCTCGGCCGCCTGCGACGACGGGATAGGTCTGCTCACCATGGACGAGCGCCAGGCCCTCTACAGGGCCGAGGCCTCCGCAAAGGGCGGCGCCCTGCCGGTCTCCGCCGCGAATCCCGGAGCGATCCTGGACCCCTCCGAAGGCATTCGGATTTCCTTCGAGGCCCTGCGGGGCTCCGAGGAGCCCGCCGAGCTCGCCGTCACCCTGCGTGCCGGATCGGGTCCTTCTTCGGTCTCCGTCCTGTACAGAACCGGTCCGTCCGCATCCGGGGCCGATCCGGGCGATTCCGCCCCCCCGGAGGTGCGGGTCGCATCCCTGGCGTCCTTTTCGGGAGTCCTCGAGGTTCCCCCGGAGTTTCCGGAGGGGTATTGCGAGCTGATCGTGGACGCCCGGTCCTCCCGCTCCGAATCCCTCTCCCACACCGAAATCGGCCTTTTTCTGGCCCGGAGCCCCCTGCCGTCCCCCTCCATACTGGCGTACCCGGCCAATCCCGCCCCGGGATCCCGGGTCCTCCTGGTGGCGGACCTGACGGGATACGAGGGCCGGGATCCCTGGCTGCGGTGGACCGTGGACGGCGCGGTACGCGCCGAAGGGCCCGTGTCGGAGGGCAGGGACAAGCTCCTCTGGCCGGCTCCCCAGGCCGGATCCGCGGCGACCGTGGGCCTTGCCCTGTATCCCGCCTCCCCCCCGCCGGGAACGGCCTACTCTTTCCCGCCCCCCCGCGCCGCTTCCGCGGGACTTTTAGTCGCTCCGGGCACCCCCGAGTCGGCGGACGAGTTTTCCCGGACCGAGCGGTTCCGGGCCCTTTTCCGCATGGAGGATACTCCGGATTACGCGGGAGTTCCGGGAGGCGCCGCCTCCTTCCTGGGGAACCCCCGGCTGGACGTCCATCCGGGCGGATTCGGCCTGGCCCTGGGAGGGGATGCGGGGGCGGGAATCCGCGCCCAGTCCCAGCTCCTGCCGGTCCGGGAGAGCCGCCTTCAGCCCTGCACGATCCTGGCCCGGCTCGTTCCGTCCAAGTCTCCCGGCGGGCTCCTGTTCCGGGCGGAAACCGTCCCTCCCGGACCGAGCCTCGAAATCATCCTTTCAGAAGGGCGGCCCGCGGCGATTCTGAAAGCCGGGGAGAGGTACGGGGAACTACGGTCGGAAGCCCCGCTGGTCCCGTCCCGTCCCGTCCTCCTCGGCGTGACCCTGCGGCCCGAGGGGCCGTCCCTGCGGGTTTCCTTCTTCCTGGACGGGGCTCCCGCGGGGGGAGGGATTTTCAACTTCGGAGCGGCCGGCTGGTCCGGGGAAGGCGCCACGACCGTCGCCGGTCCGGACGGATATCCGGGCCTGTACGACGAGGTGGGCGTCTGGGCCTTCGACGAGCTCGGCCGGCCCGGGGGCTATCCGGCCTTCCGCTACGCGTCCCTCAAGTCCCTGGGATCCTCCCTGATCTTCGCGGAGGGCTTCGAGGGGGCCTACGGTTCCTCCCTCGTCCTGGAAGGCGGCGCCTCGGTGGAGATCGGATCGGGACTCCGCCTTCCGCCCGGCGGGGCCGCGAGGTTCGGGGAGAATCTGTCGGACTCCTTCGAGGTGGAGGTGGTGCTCTCCTCCGGCACGGTCCCGGAGCTGGTCCTGTCCGGTGACGGTTGGACCTCTTCGATCCCCTGGGATCCGGGAGCCTCGGGAATGGATCCCGGGTCCGGACTGCCCCTGCTGAGGGCCCGGATCCGTCCCGCCGGGGGCGGAGGACCGTCCGCCCCCTCGGAAGGGGAGCAGGTACGGATTTCGGGCGCGGAGCCCTGGAGCCTCAGCCTGAGGGGGCCCGGATCGGGAAGCGCCGTGATCCGGTCTATCCGGGCCTTCCGGACCGAAGGACCTTCGGGCGATTGAGCGGCCGGTCTTGATTTTCCCGCCCGATTCGATAGATTGTAACGAGGCGGTCTTCCAAGGCCGGAGCGGAAGGAAGCCCCGATCCTCGTTCGACATGGTATAGGGCTCTTCGGCGTGCTATATTCCTAAACGTACCGGTAAGGAGTCTTGCATGAAACAACGTGCTCTGCTGGCCGCGATCCTGGCGGCTTTCTTCCTTCTTTCAAGCTGTGTGAGCGCTCCTCCCCCGGCACCCTCCGCTCCGGCGGCTTCCGACAGCTCGGCTCCCGCCTCCAGCGCGGACAAGGACCGGGCCAAGGCCCTGATCCAGGGCGGGGGAGACGCGGGATCCCAGGTTCCGCCTGTCGGCGCGCCCGTAGGCGCGCCCCTATCCTCGCCTGCGACTCCCGCGGCCGCTTCGGCGGACGTGCCACCCCCTCCCCCGGGCAAGCTGAGCCCCGAAGAGGAGGTCTACCTCCAGAATTATCTCGCCCGGCTCAACTACATGGTCTATTACGACGAGGACGCGGGCATCGAGAAGGTCTACGCCAAGACGGCGGTCAACCAGGCCAACCGGTACCTCATCGAGAAGATGGGCCTGTCCGTGCTGGACTTCGACCAGGTGGAGAAGAACAAGAAGGACCAGCAGGCGGCCTACCAGTCCGAGACCGGCGGGGCCATCGACCTGATCCAGTACCTGGCCCAGAAGTACAACGCCGACGCCTATGTGGAGATCTCCTTCACCGCGACCCCCTCGGCCTCGGGAGGGCGGTTCTACGCCACCGCCCAGGGCTCCATGAAAATCTTCGACACCTCCACGGGTACCCTCCTGGGCAGCGTCGCCTTCCAGAGCCCCCAGGTGATGAATCCCGTATCCCAGGAGTCCGCCATATCCAACGCCCTGGCTGCGTCGGTGTGGAATGCCATGCCCAAGATGACCGAGCAGGCCAAGACCCTGATCCAGGGCTCCCTGGCCCGGGGCATCCGGTACGAGGTCACGGTGCAGAACACCCCGGATTCCAAGGCCATGAGCGACTTCCGCCGCGCCCTGGCCCGGCAGGTCCGGGAGGTGGAGCAGGCGTCCTACTCCGCCGCGGAGACCCGGCTCTTCATTTACACCTTCCAGAGCCGGGACAAGGTGGAGGATGCGGTCTACGCGGCCGCGGAGCGGGCGGGCATGCAGGACATGTACCTGGTGTTCAACCGGGGCAAGGCCTTCACCTTCAACACCGGGAGGTGATAGGAGCCCGGGAGTAGGTTTCGGGATATTCCGGAATCGGGGCATGGATTCCCGATTTCCGGGATGGAATAGCGGAAACCCTGATTTTTCCGGGATTCCGCGATAGAAAGTATCGTGACACGAGTTTTAGGAGGTTACCGTGAAGAAGACACTGTACGTTCTAGCGATCGTACTCATGGCCGTGGGTGCCATGGGCTGCGCCAGCAAGCCCTCCGCCCCGCCCCCGCCCCCGACCAACACTCCGCCCTTCGAGATCCTCCAGCACAAGGGCACCACCCTGGGCGTCGTGATGCCGCCGGCGTGGATCGAGGCATCCCTCATGGGCCCGAAGGCCGTGGAGAAGCTCCCGGACTACCAGAACAAGTTCGTCGTGGTCGTGGACGTCACCGGCAAGGACCTCGAGGGCACGTCCCTGGCGGCCCAGCGGCTCAACGCGGACACCGAGATCGCCCGCTACCTCAGCCTGCGCGTGAAGGACACCTTCGCGGGCGCCCAGGTCGGCGACAAGGACAAGATCGAAACCTACATGGAGCGGGTGGTGAAGAGCGTGTCGGAGATCCGCTTCGCCGGGTTCCAGCGCGCCGCCGACTGGTGGGTCCAGATCCGCTGGTACAAGCCCGACGGGAAGAAGACCTGGGACCGGGACGAGTTCCGGGTTCTCCAGCTCTACACCGTGGATAAGGACATCCTGCAGAAGCAGCTCGAGGGCGTCCTCAAGGGCGAGCAGGCCGCGGAGCCCAAGACCCCCGAGAAGGAACGGGCCATGCAGGCGGTCCAGCAGGCCTTCTACGAAGGCTTCTGAGCCGCGGATTCGATGACCTCTCGGGGCATCCCCGGTCCGCCGGGGGTGCCCCTTGCCGTACCCGGATAAGGAGATCGACATGATCAAGCGCTGTGCAGCCCTGGCTTCCGCGGTCCTACTCCTGGCTTCCTGCGTTTCCACTCCCGCGCAGACCAAGGCTCCGGCCTGGACGCTGACTACGCCGTCCCCGGACGGGACCTACACCTACTTCGTGGGCTATTCCGCGGACCCCTCCGGGGACGCGGCCAAGGCGACGGAGGGGGCCACCGCAAACCTCCTTTCCTCGATCATGAACTACATCGGGGTCAAGATCACCGTCGATTCCTCCGCCACCGCCCGGGCCAGCTACGACTCCTACCAGGCCGAGATCGTCCAGACCGTCCGGACCCAGTCCACCAACCGCCTGGCGGGCTTCATGGTCAAGGACAAGCACCAGATCAAGGAGAAAAGCGGACGGGTGACGGTCTACATCCTGGCCTCCTACATCACCAAGGACCTGGAGGCCGAGAAGATCCGGATCCAGAGGCTCTTCCAGGAGCAGATCGACGCCGTGGCGGTGCCGGAGCGCAAGGGACAGAGCCTTGAGGGCGAGGGACGGTACTTCGAGGCCGTCCAGAGCTACATCGAGGCCGCCGTGGCCGCATCCGGGGCGGACATCGACAACGCGGACATCAAGCTGGAGCGCAACGTCAACAACGCCCGCCGGGTCCTCCAGCGCCTGC
>JBGSPT010000470.1:0-28949 GCA_041738475.1 Treponematales bacterium | reverse complement strand
GACGCCTTCGCCCTGGTCTGGATCGAGAAGGACCGCCGCCTCTACGGCCTCAATGCCAGCGGCCGGGCCCCCCGGGGCATCACCGTGGAATCCGTACTGTCCCGGAATCCCCCGGGCGGCGGGATGCCGGCCCTGGGCTGGATCCCCGTACTGGTGCCGGGCATTCCCAAGGCCTGGGCAGCCCTGGTCCGGCGCTTCGGGCGACTGTCCCTCGGCGGGGTCCTGGAACCCGCGGCGGACTATGCCGAGGGGGGCTACCCCGCGGGTCCCGTCCTGGCGGAAGCATGGAAACGTTCCTTCGACCGGTATTCCCGCGAATGCGGAGGTCCCGAATTCGCCGAATGGTTCCGCACCTTCGCGCCGTCGGGACGCCCTCCCCGCCCGGGCGAGATCGTGCGCCTGCCCGACCATGCCCGGACCCTCCGGTCCCTGGGGGCCTCGGAATGCGAGTCCTTCTACCGGGGCGAACTTTCGGAGCGGATTGTCCGGGATTCCGAGGAATTCGGGGGCTTTCTCCGGAAGGAAGACCTGGCGGACTACGAGCTCGAATGGGTCGATCCGATCTCCGTCGCATACCGGGGATACGAGGTCTGCGAGATCCCCCCGAACGGTCAGGGCATCGTAGCCTTGATGGCCCTGAACATGCTCAAGGAGTTCCCTGCGGCTCCGGAACCCTCGCCGGAGGAGTATCACCGAACCTGGGAAGCCATGAAACTCGCCTTCGCGGACGGCAAGGCCCACGTCACGGATCCCGCGGGAATGTCCGTGCATCCCCGGGACCTGCTTTCCCCGGAGTACGGAGCCTTGCGCGCCCGGGAGATAGGGAGCAACGCCCGGGTCCATCCCGCCTCGACCCCCGGACGGTCCGGCACGGTCTACCTCTGCACCGCCGACGGGGAAGGAAACATGGTTTCCTACATCCAGAGCAACTACATGGGATTCGGGTCCGGCGTCGTGGTCCGGGGAACCGGGATCGCCCTGCAGAACCGGGGCTACGATTTTTCCCTGGATCTCGGCCATGTCAACCGGCTGGAGCCGGGCAAGCGGACCTACCACACCATCATTCCCGGTTTCCTGCTCTCCGAAGGCCGCGCCCTGGGCCCCTTCGGAGTCATGGGGGGATACATGCAGCCCCAGGGCCACGTCCAGGTGGTGAAGAACCTCCTGGACTACGGCCTGGATCCCCAGCAGGCCCTGGACGCGCCCAGGTGGCAATGGACCGAAGGACTGAAATTCCTCGTGGAGAAGGACTTCCCGAGGTCGGCCGCGGAGGATCTTGCCCGCCGGGGCCACGAGGTGTCCGTCTCCGGGGACACGGCGTCCTTCGGCAGAGGTCAGATCATCCTCAGGCTCCCCGGTGGCGCCCTGGTCGGGGGAACGGAAGGGCGGACCGACAGCAACATCGCCTGCTGGTGAAAAAACGCCGCTCTTGGAAGGAATTCCCCGCCTTTCCTACCGTCTCCTCAGTATCTCCAGGGGAGGCAGGGCCGCGGCCCGGCGTGCGGGAAGGAGGGAAGCCAGGTAGGAGAGGAACAGGGCCGTGGTCAATATTACCGCAAGGGCGGCATAGTCCAGGGTGACCGGGATGGTCTCGAGGTAATAGTCGGGATTCAGGATCCGCAGCTCCGCCATGGGCGCCGCCCGGGCGGCCTCGTCCAGGAAGGGCCAGGCCAGACTGCGGAACAGATGCGCCGCCGCTCCCAGGACCCGTTCCGCACCGCCGATCACCCCGTTGATGTGCACCGCCGCAAGGATTCCCAGGGCCGTACCTAGGACGGATCCGGCGAAGCCCAGTATCATCCCTCCGGCTATGAAAACCTTTCCGATATCCCCGGGAGCCGCGCCCAGGCTCTTCAGGATCGCGATCTCGTGGGAACGCTCGGTCACCAGGGTGACCAGGGCGCTCGAGATGTTCACCGCGGCCACGGCCACCGTGAGCCCCATGATGAGGAGCAAAAGATATCGGGTGGTACGGAAGGACTCGTAGAGATTGCGCTCCGTCTGCGGCCAGGGATGGACGCCCCAGCCTTCCGGTAGGGCCGCGCGGATCCTGTCCAGCACGGGCTCCAGGGGACCGAAGGGATCGTCCACCTTGACGCCCAGGACGGTGCGCGAGGTTTCCGCGGTCAGGTAACGGCCCGAGTAGTCCCGGTGCACCAGGAACCAGCGGGAATCCAGGTCCCTGTATCCGGAAGATACGATTCCGCGCACCCGGAAGACGCTCACCCGGGGGACGATGGAATCCCCCCGGCGGGATCGGACGCTGATCAGGCTCACCGTGTCCCCGGCATCCGCTCCGAGATCCCTGGCCAGCTCGCTGCCCAGGAGGACGTCGTTCGGCCCGGACAACAGGGGTTCCCCGGAACGGACCTCCAGATACTCCCGGGTTCCTTCATCCGCCAGGAATCCCGGATCCAGGGCGCGCACGACGGCTCCTCCCCTCCTGCCTCTGGAGAACGCAACACCCACCGCCTGGGTCTCCGCCCAAGCTCCCCGCACTCCGGGAATTTCCTCGATGGCGGACAGCGCGTCCCGGATGCTTCCCTCGCCCTGGCCGCGGTAGGGCACGCACTGGACATGGTACGAGGAAAGCTCGATATACCTGGAAGTGATGCCCTGGATCATGCCGTCCGCCACCACGAGGGTGACGATCAGGGGAACCATGCTTACGGCGATGGACAGGACGGCGCCGCGGAGGGTCCTGCGGGCCAGGTCCCTCTCGTCGCTCCTGCGGCCTAGGATGTTCCGCAGGGCCAGGAATAGGATGGGTCCCGGTTTCATGGCGTCTCGATCTCCCCCTCGGTCAGGCGGAAGCGCTGGTCCGTGCGGGCCGCGAACCTCCCGTCGTGGGTCACCACCACCAGTGTGGTTCCATATCTGCCCGCCAACCCCAGGAGGAGATCCTCCACGGCCCGGGCGTTCGCCTCGTCCAGGTTGCCCGTCGGTTCATCCGCCAGGATCACCGCGGGACGGTTCACCAGGGCCCTAGCGATCGCTGCCCTCTGCCGCTCCCCGCCGGACAGTTTCCCGGGATACTGGTTCTTCCGGTCCCCGAGCCCCAGATCCTCAAGAAGCGAAGCCGCATGGGCGAAGGCCTCCTGCCTGGCCTGCCCGCGCATGTACGCCGGCAGGGCCACGTTTTCCAGGGCCGTGAAATCCTTGAGCAGGTAGTGGAACTGGAACACGAAGCCCACGAAGGCGGATCGGTATTCCGAAAGCCCCGCCTCCCCCAGCTCGTGGAGATTCCAGGGACCGACCCGGACCCGGCCTCCGTCCGACGAGTCAAGGCCGCCCAATATGGACAGGAGGGTGGTCTTTCCGCATCCGCTGGGGCCGGTGATGGACGCCGTCGAGCCCGCCTCCACCGCAAGGTCGATGGAGCGCAGGATATGCAGTTCTTCCGCGTCGGTCTTGAAGGTCTTGCGCAAGCTCTCGCATACGATGATGGGATCACTCATTCCTCAATACCTCCGCGGGCCGGAACGCCAATACCCTGCGGGAGGCCGCCCACGCGGCCGCGGCCGCGCTGGAAGCCCCTGCGCCGTAGATGAACAGGATCTCCCAGAAGACCACCCGGGCGGGTATCCTGACAAGGTAGAAGTAGGCGGGAGAGAAGACCTGGAATTCCCCGCCCCCTCCGGCGCGGGCGGCGGCGCTCCACAGGCGCTGAGCCGCATTCACCAGGAACTCCACAGCCGCGAAGGCCTCGTTCACGTTCACCGTGAGCGCCAGCCCGACGGCAAGTCCGCAGGATGCGCCCAGGAATCCCGTGATCAGCCCGTCGAAGACGAAGATGGAGCGGACCGTCCGGGCGGATCCTCCAAGGGCCTTCAATACCGCTATGTCCTCCATCTTCTCGAAGACCGTCCTTCGCATGCTGTGGAAGATGTTGACCGCCACCACCAGGAAGATTAGGCCCACCAGGAACATCATCGCCGTCTTCTCCATGCGCAGGGCGCCGAAGAAGGATCGGTTATAGATCCTCCAGGGAAGTATCCTTTCCGCCTCCACCCCGTACCGGGCGGTCAATCTCTCCGCGAACCCTTCGTCCCCGTAGCGGTCTTTGAGCTTGACGCCCAGGATCAGGTTCACGGGTCCGCCGAAGCCGCGGGCCGTATCGAAGGTGACGAACCCGAGACCGTAGTCGAAGGCGTAGTACCCGCTGCGGAACACCTGCGCGATCCGCACCCTGACCGTGGACGCCGTGACCCCCTCGGTCTCGGATGCGCTGACGGTCAGGAGGCTTATCTCGTCCCCCGGGAATACGTCGAGCTGCCGGGCCAGCTCCGAGCCCAGGATGATGCCCCCTTCGGAGGGATCCGGAAATGTTCCGCCCGCCAGTCCGAGCCGGGCCGGAAGGGCCGGATCCAGGATTCCCGTGTCTTCCGGCACGGCCTTGACCCTGAGCGGATGCGTCCTGCCGGAGGGCCCCAGGGCCACTGTCTCGAAATCCGCGAAGGGCAGAACCGCCGTCACCCGGGAATCCTCCCTGAGCAGGACCGCCAAGGCATCCGCATCGGGATTGTCGAGGGATTCCCCTTCAAAGGAGATCCGCAGGTGGTGGCTGTCCACCTCCAAGATCGAATCGATGAAGCCCGTCTGGAAGCCGTTCATGACGCCCAGCACCAATACCAGGGCGGCGGTCCCGACCGCGATTCCCAGGGCGGCCAAGAGGAACGACGCCGCCCCTCCCTTGGTCCTCCGGGCGTGGAAATACCGGCGGGAGACGAAGACCGCCCAGGAGTTCGGGCCCTTCACGGGGCCTCCCGAACCCGGACAAGCCGGCCTTCGGAGTAGATCTCCTCCCGGACCAGTCGGCCGTCCCGGAGGAAGGTGCGGGCGAACAGGGCACCGCCGTCGTACCTCTCCTCCACGGTACTGCCGTCGGAACTCCGGACAATCCTCAGGGCCAGGGCTCCCGTCGTATCGGTGCGTTCCTCCGTTTCGGCGCCGTCCTCGCCGTATGTGAACCGCACCCTCCGCTCGTTCCGGCCCTCCAGGATGAGAATCTCGACCAGCCGGTCCCGATCGTCCCACTCGTAGATCGAGACCTCGTCGGGTCTCCCGGAAACCGTCCTGGTTTCCCGTTCCACGAGGCCCCGTTCTCCATATCCCGCAGTCAGCTTCCAGCCCTCCCCGGGCCGGGATTCCTCGACCGCCGAGAGCGTCCCGGACTCCCCCCGGTAGCTGTAGATCCTCCGGGAGATCAAGGTCGAGCCGCGGCGGGTCTCCTCCAACTCCAGCTTCCCGTTCGGGAGGAATCTTCGATAGATCCCTTCGCCCCCTGGGAACACGATCCAGTCCCGTCCCTCCGCCCCGCCCGAACGGGAGGCGCCGTCGGGATACCGTATCCGAATATCCACGACCCGGCCCTCCGAGTCCCGTACATAGGATTCCCTGCGGAGTTCCACTCCCCCCGGGGTCGATACGACCGCTCCCGTGATAATTCCGGCCGCCAGGGTATATCGATACACTTCCTCGCCGGCCCCGGATCCCGTCTCCGGTTCCTGCCCGCGCGGGCGGGGCGCCGAGATGAGAACCAGGAAAAGCGCGGCGATTAGCCGGAGAGGGGGAGCGCTCATGTCAGCCCGGACCGCCGAGCAGTTCGTCCAGGTAGGCGCCCAGGCGGAAGGGCCGGA
Source organism: Treponematales bacterium (assembly GCA_041738475.1). Lineage (GTDB taxonomy): Bacteria > Spirochaetota > Spirochaetia > Treponematales > UBA12059 > JAAYUR01. The sequence continues at coordinate 23,310 of JBGSPT010000470.1, read as the reverse complement.
TGTCGCCGTACCCTTCCCCGGTGCCGAGGAAGGCCGTCGGGATCCCCCGCTCATAGGCCAGGGAAATCACGATCCCCCCCTTGCCGGAGGAGTCGTACTTGGTCAGTACCGCCCCGTCCAGCCGCACGGCCTCGCCGAAGACTTCGGCCTGGCGGAGAGCATTCTGGCCCGTGGTCCCGTCCACCACCAGGAGCTTCCTGTATCGCGACGGCTGGGCCCGGGCTCCCACGATCCGGTCCAGCTTTTCGAGCTCCCGCACCAGGTTCTGCTTCGTGTGCATCCTGCCGGCGGTGTCGGCCAGGACGAGATCCGCGCCGTCCGCCCGGGCCGCTTCGATGGCGTCATAGAGAACGGCTCCGGGATCCGATCCCGTCTGCTGGGCGACCACCCTCATGCCCAGGTGCTGGCCGTGGATCTTGAGCTGGTCGATGGCCGCGGCGCGGAAGGTATCTCCCGCGGCCAGGATGATGTTCCTGGCCAATCCCTGCTCCCTGTACCAGTGCGCCAGCTTGGCCGCCGTGGTGGTCTTACCCACTCCGTTCACGCCGAGGAGCAGGATCACGTCCAGCCCTCCAGCGCTGGGTTCGATGCGGGCTTCCTTGCCGTATCGGAGGAGGATGTCCTTCAGGATGTCCCGGATCCCCTCCTCGTCGACGATCCCTTCTCTCCGGCAGCGGCCTCTCAGCTCGCTGACCGCCTCAAGCGCCGCCCGGGCGCCAAGGTCTCCCTCGATCAGAAGGTCCTCGAGGCATTCGTAGAACTCGTCTCCGGGGCCCATGCCCAACAACGCCTTAAGCCGATCGGAAAAACGGGCACCCACTGGGGAACCTCCTCATCGGGCCGATTTGATATAGGCTGCGAGCCGTACGGAAGCGCCGGCCAGGAAGCCCGTCGTCATCCCGCTCGAGACCGCGAACACCGCAAGGGTGACATCTCTCCTTCGGGAAAACGCATTGTTCCCGGGATCTTCGTCGTAAAGGGCCGAACTCTGAAGATATATCGCATAGGCCAGTAGGGTCGCGGGAAGGCTGACCGCCAAACGGCCCAGGGCTTGATAAAACCGTTCCTTGCTGCGCTCGAAACGGGAAACCGCGTCGGTCTCGGCTGGCCGGAGGGGGAAAACCAGACTCCCGGAGAATCCGGGCTCTAGGACCGCGTACTCGTCCTCAAATCCAGGGAGCCGAAGCCGAGCCACACGGGATGCCCCGAAAATTTTGGCCTCCGTAGGGGTTATACCTGCCCAAATGCCGTCCAGATAAAGAGACGCGCCGGGCGGATCCGTCTCGACCGGAACGGCAGCGGACTCGGGCCGTTCCGCCCGGAAGCTCAGCAGCACATCCTTGCCGAACTCGGATTTCAAGGTCGATTCCTCGAAAACCTCCGTCCCGAGTTCCAGGGTTATCCGGTATTCGCGCTCCTCGTATACCCGGAGGCTGCGGCGTCCCGGAGCCAGGAGGTGCCCCTCGACCAGGATGCGAGCCTCCGGCGGTTCCACGTCGAAGACAAGGAGGGAGGACGGGCGCCCCGCGGCCGCCCGGATAAAACCCTGGGAGAGTTCCTCCGCGGCGGAGCCGATGTCGTCCGCGGGGCAATAGACCGTATGGGAAAAATCCGGGCGCCTGAGGACGGCGTTCCATCCGCTCATGCGTATGCGCAGATACCCGGACAGCTCGCTTACCTCCCAGAGGATAAGGTAATCCAGCTTTTCCCGGTCGCAGGCTCCGCCGGGATCTTCCGGGGCTTCCACCAGCTTTCCGGACCCGTGGCCCTCCCACAGAACGATCCTCCGGATCACGAGGCCGTCGGTTTCCGATCCGTCCTTACGGCCCGGCGGGTCCCCTCGTTTCAGTTCATCCCTCAGCCTCCGCTCCTCCGCGGTCCGCCGGGAAGGCTCAAAGGGCGACAAGGCCGCGGCGTCCCGGCGATCCCGTAGCCGGGCGGATTCGGCGCCCTCGGCGTATTTCTCCTGCAGACGGACGGTCTCCCGGACCCGGAAGGTCTCCTCGTCGGGAGGGTATCTCAGATCCAGATCCCTGACCCCCTCGAGGACGAGTATGGGTAATTGCGCCAAGGCGGGGTACAGACCCACCTCCCGTATCCCTGCGCCTATGGAAGACAGTCCGACTCTCCAATCCGGAAGAGAGTCCTGTCCCGAGGCCCCGACGGACACGGCGGCCAGAAGGAGCGCAAGCGCTCCGTATCGCCCCGGGCTCATCGCGGGTCTCCGTCAGTCCTCGTCGTCGTCCCCGGCCTCAGGAGCCGGGGACCCTCCGGACCAGGAAAACTGGAGCCAGTTCTCGATGAAAGGATCGATATCCCCGTCCATGACGCCTTGGACGTTTCCGACGGAGAACTTGGTACGGTGATCCTTCACCATGGTATAGGGTTGGAACACGTAGGAACGGATCTGGCTTCCCCAGGCGATCTCCTTCTTCTCGGAGGCGAACTTGGCGTTTTCCTTTTCCCGCTCCAGGCGATAATGCTCGTACAGCCGGGACTTCAGGACGCTCATGGCCACGTCCTTGTTCTTGTACTGGCTCCTCTCGTTCTGGCAGGTGACGACAATTCCCGTCGGCAGGTGGGTCATCCGGACCGCGCTGTCCGTCTTGTTGACCTTCTGCCCTCCGGCCCCGCCGGCCCGGTAGGTGTCGACCCGCAGGTCCTCGGGCCGTATATCCACGTCGATCGTGTCGTCCAGAATCGGGAAGATGTATACCGAGGCGAAGGATGTATGGCGCCGGGCGTTGGCGTCGAAGGGGGATATGCGCACCAGGCGGTGGACCCCCGACTCGCCCTTGAGCCTGCCGTAGGCGTATGGGGCGTCGATCTGCACGGTGGCGCTCTTCACCCCTCCCTCCGCCTCCAGCAGGTCCACCACCTCGTACTTGTAGGCATGACGTTCAGCCCAGCGGGTGTACAACCTCAGGAGCATGGAAGCCCAGTCGCAGGCCTCGGTTCCTCCGGACCCCGCATGGATCGTGAGGAAGGCCCCCGAGCGATCCGCTTCTCCGGAGAGGAGTTCCAGGATCTGGGCCGAGTCGAAGCGGGCCTTCGCGTCCTCGTAGGCGGAACGGATGTCCCCCTCCATGGAGGTATCCCCCTCCTCCCGGGCCATCCCGTAGATCTCTTCCAGGGTTTCCGAATCCTTCTTGAGCTGTTCCCAGGTATCCAGGCGGTTCCGGAGAAGCTTCAGCTCTCCCATCACCTTTTCCGTCCGGGATTGGTCGCTCCAGAATCCCGGAGCCGCCGTTTCCTCTTCCCGGGCCGCTATGGTTTTCCGCAGTTCGTCGGGGTCAAAGACGCCCCCAGATGTCCAGGATATTGCGGCGCAGCTCCTGGATCGGAGCCGCAAGTTCTTCGATCATTTCGTTCCTCCGGATTCGGTTCTAACAGGGTGTTGAAAAAGGCTATAGAGCCTTTTTCAACACTACCTAATGTCGCAATTGCGCAGAGAACCGTAAGGTTCTCGAGCAATTGCTTAGCAGGTTGTTGAAATGCCTCGAGTATTTCAACAACCTGCTAAGCCTTCGGGGGGCGCACGATGATGCGCCTCCACTTGTTGTTCTTCAGGGTGGTCAGGGCAAACATGCCCTCCAAAGGGTATTGGTAGATCCGTATCACGTCATAGTAGTCGGTCACCTTGTCGATCTCGCGTTTCAGGGACGAAAGCCTGCGCTCGTCGATCTGCGTGGATTCGTAGCACGCCCTCTGGACCTTTTCGAAGCCGTACTGGGGCAGGAGGGAGTAGAGGGCGGATCGGGAATCCTCGCTTCCCGGATCGCAGACGACGGCTACGAACATGCCGATATGGTATAGGAATACGGCTTGCATGTCAAAGGAAAGATCGCCCTTCCGGACAGGTCGGGCTATGGCGAAACTGCCGGCCTTCCGATACTATAGTATCATGGTACGGAGAACCTTCCCCGCCGTCGCCGCCCTTCTGATCGTCTCTATGGGCCTTTCCGGCCAGACCCTGCCGGCTCCGAAGGAACCGGCGGCCCTTCCCTCCGCGGTTCCGGAAGAGAGCATCTTCGCTCCCTTTCCCCTGCGCATCCGGATAGGCACCCGGCCGGACGGCATCCTCGTCACCTGGGCGGAAGCCTCGGATCCTCCGGCGGGATATTCCGTATTCCGGTCCGACGTCCCAATCGACCGAAGCTCCTTCCCGTCTGCGCTGCGCCTGGCGGACCTTTCGCCCGATTCTCTGGAGTATCTCGATTCACCGCCCGACTCCCGGGGCTACTTCTACGCGGTACTGGGCCGGACGGAACAGGGGGGAGTCTACGAAGTCTTCATCCCTCTTAAGAACGTAAGCATAGCCCCGGTTTCCTACGAACCCGCCCTTGTCGCGGAACCGGAGCCGATTCCCGAACCCGCTGCCCCGGTTCGGGAGCCGCCGCCGGAGGTTCGGGCTCTCGTCGAACGGGACGGGGTCCGGATCACCTGGAAGCCCCTTCATCCCGGACGCAGGGTCGTCCTGTATCGGTCGCCGACTCCCATCCGTTCCCTCTCGGACCTTCTGTCCGCCTCTTGGGTGGCCAGCGTTGAGGAATCCGAGGAGGGCATACTGGATTTCCCGGTTCCGGGCATCGGCTATTACTACGCCCTCGTGGACGACGAGGGGCTCCGGTCCGGCAGCCCCGAACTCCTGGTAGGGCGCAACGTGACCCCGGAAACAGTCGCGGTCCCCGCGGGCCGCTACCGTATCGGCTTGCCCGAGATTCCCTACGCCTCCCGGTCCCTCCCCCTGCCCTTCCTGGCCCTGACCCGGGGAGTCGAGGCGGGTTCAGAACCCCTGCCCGGCGGCCTGCCCCTTCCCGGACCCTCGACGCTTTCACCGGAAACCAGCAAGGCCGTATCCCGGATCCTTCGGAACGCGGAGGAACCCCGGGTTTCGCCCCCGGATCTCGTCATCCTGCCCGAGGATCTCGAGGCTTCCGCGGTCGGCGGCGAGGAGTATACCCTGCGCACGATCGTACGGGACCGATTGATGAAGCAGGACTGGAAGGGAGCCTCCGACGAGCTTGCCCGCTACCTGTCCCTGAACCGCAGCCCCGCAGCGACCTCCCGGGCCCGCTTCTACCGCGGACAGGCCCTTGGGTACTCGGGCCTGTATCGGGAGGCGTTCTTCGAATTCCTGCTGGCCCAGGAGCTCCTGTACCTTACGTCGAACCTTTGGATCGACTGGCTGCTAGACCGGATGGGTTCCTCGACATCGTCCCCCGGAATGTAGGGGGGAGCCTTCCGTATCAGATCCTGTAGTACAGGGACATGATACCCTCGTAGGCCCGGGAAGGCAGGATGCGCTTCAGCACCATGGCCAGTTTCTGGAATCCCGGTCCGACCATGTACCGTACCCGGAGCCGCTTCATGCCCAGGAGGCTCTCCACGAGCCGGGCCATTCCCTCCGGATCCGAACCGTTTCTCTCTTCCTTTTCCATCACCCCCAGGGAACGCTCCATCGCGGAGGCGTAGGGGCTTCCCGGGGCGGCTGACTTCTTCCGGGCATCCGTGAAGCCCGTCCTGTGATCCCCGGGTTCCAGGATCGCGCACCGGATCCCGAAGGCCTTCGTCTCCATCCGCAGGGCTTCGACAAGTCCTTCCAGGGCGAACTTCGCGGCGGAATACATGGACTGGTAGGGAACCGCAGCCAGGCCCGCCATGGAACCTACCACGAGGATGCAGCCCTTCTCCGCGGACCGCATGGCGGGCAGGACCGCCTGGATTGTACGGAGGGTTCCGAAGAAATTCGTCTCCAACTGCGCCTTGGCATCCGCAAGGGTCGTTTCTTCGACGGGGCCTGCGATGCCGTAGCCCGCGTTGCAGACGACGGAGTCGATCCTTCCTTCCCGGGACAGTATCTCCTGTACCGCGTTCCGGACCGAAGCGTCCTCCGTGACGTCCATGGCCAGGAGGGTGACCCCGCCGGATGACGCGGCGGGCGGCTTTCTTCCCGTGCCGTACACACGGTATCCGCGGGCGGCGAGGCGCTCGGCGCAGGCCTTCCCGAGCCCGCTGGTGGCTCCGGTCACGAGGACTACATCCCCGGATTTCATCGTGTTCATGGCTATCCCTCCGGCTCAGGTTCTATTCGTTCAAGGTCGAGGGCTACGCAGGCCCCGAGCCGCGGCCTCGATGATGTCCACGATCCTGGATGGCCCCAGTCGCTCCGTGTTGATCGACAGGTCCGCGAAATCGTAGCGGCTGTTGTCGATCCCGTAGATCTCGGCGTACCGGGCAGTATCCTGGGCGTCCCGGGATTGAGTGAAGGCCAGGACTTCCTCGTACTTCCCTCCCTCCCGGTTCCAGATCCTTCGAGCCCGGGTCTCGGGGGAAGCATGGAGATATACGGACAGCGAGGCGTCCGGAATCATCCAGATGGCCAGGCGGGAGCCGATCACGCAATCCCCCTCCCGGGCCATGGCCACCTGTCTCTCGTCCACCTCGCGGTCCCAGGCCGAATCGTCCCGTGCGAGCTCCAGCACCCGTTGGAGGCTTATCCCTCTCTCCGCCGCCAGATTGCGGAAGGTGAAGTTGATGAGCCGGAGGCCGAGACGCTCCGCGAGCAGGCCGCTGACCGTCGAATTGCCGCAGCCGCTCTTTCCGGATACGGCGATGATGAAGGGCGATGCTTCCATGCTTCCTCCAGAAATCACTCTACGTTCCGGACCTGTTCACGTACGTTTTCGATGGCGTCCTTCAAGGAAACCACCGCCTCCCCTATCCTCGCCAGGATGTTCTTGGAACCGATGGTGTTGGCCTCCCGGTTCATCTCCTGGCAGAGGAAATCCAGCTTCTTGCCGCAGCCCGGGTCTTCCAGGGCGGAGCGGAAGGCGGACAGATGGGACCTCATGCGCACGATCTCCTCGTTGATCGTATGCCTGGCAAGGTAGGAGGCGACTTCCTGAAGCACCCGGTTCTCGTCGACCTCGCTCCCCAGGACCTCCCGGAACCGCGAAGCCAGATTGTTCCGGATGGATGCCTCTATGGCGGGAGCCTCCGATTCGACGATTCCCACGGAGTCCTCGATGACCGAGAGTTTCCGCTCGATATCCTCACGGGTCGAGCGTCCTTCGCGCTCCCGGTCCCGGTCGAACTCCGCTATGCACTCCTCCACGGGCCCTTTCAGGACTTCCCAGGCGGAGTCTGCGTCGATGCTCCGCTCGAAGGAGACGACCCCGTCGAAGGACAGGATGTCGGAAAGACGCAGGGGCTCCAGGATGCCCGCGGCGGTTGCGGCGGTGCGGAGCGCATCTGCTACCGCGGACACCGCGGCGGAGTCCACCAGGACACGGGGAGGATCGGCGATTTCCCGGATCCGCAGGGCCGCCTCAACCTTTCCGTGTATCACCGTCCCCGCCACCGCTTCCCTAAGCCGGGATTCCAGGACGGCCAGGTAGGGCGGCAGGTATACGGAAATCTCGAGATACCGATTGTTGTAGGCTTTGATCGTCAGGGATCCCTTGAGAAAAGGCGTGTCGATCTCCCTGCGCGCGAACCCGGTCATGCTTTTCATGGCGTTTCTGTATCCTCCCCGGCCTTGATCGATTCGTACAACGCCCGTCCCAGCCGGAAGTTGTCCCCGGCGCCGAGGGTGAGGAACAGATCGCCCGGCCCGAGTTCCGACTTCAGGATATCCAGGGCATCCAGGGGCTCCTCGAAAAAACGTACTCCGGGGCGTCGGGTCGACATCCTCTCGAACAGGGTCCTTCCCGTCACGGATCCGTCCGGGCGCTCCCTGGCGGAGGCGTAGATCCTGTGCAGGATCACCTCGTCGGCCGCCGTAAAGGCGTCGGCGTAGCCGTCCAAAAGGGCTGCGGTCCTGGAATAGGTATGGGACATGAAATCCACCACCAGCCTCCGGTCCGGATAGAAGTCCCGTATGCCCTCCAGGGTAAGGCGGATGGCCGTGGGATGGTGTCCGTAGTCGTCCATGAAGAGGATGCCCCGGGCGGTCCCCAGGATCTCGGAACGGCGGCGGGAACCGGAAAAACCTTCCAGGGAATCCCTGGCCGCGGCAAGACGCCCTCCCTCCAGGGGAACGCCGAACTCCCGGCGCACCAGGCGGTCCGTCAAAGCCAGGGCGGCAACCGCGTCCAGGGCCACGTGCCGTCCAGGGACCCTCAGCCGGAACGTCTCCTGGAAGCCCGATACGCGGAAATCCGCCCTCTCAGCACCGGTTCCGTAGGACTCGAGCCGCCAGGCCCCCGCCGCCGTCCATCCGTAGGGCACGAGTTCCAGGTCCGGCCTCAGTCCGCTGGCCCGTCCGGCGACGTCGGAAGCTCCGGGATCGTCGGCGCAGTAGATCAGCAGTCCCCGGGGAGGCAGGGAGAGCGCGTATTCCAGGAACGCGTCCCGGATGGATTCGTAGTCGGGATAATAGTCCTGGTGATCGGGCTCCACGGAAGTCAGGACGATGCGGGAGGGGGAAAAGGAGAGGAAGTGCCGCTTGTACTCGCAGGTTTCGGCCACGAAAAAACGGTTCCCAAGTATCAAGGTCGACCGGTCGCCGAATCCCGCCACCGCGCTTCCCGCCAGGATGGTCGAGGAGGATCCTACCCCCCGCAGGAGGGTTCCGCTCAGGGCGGTCGTGGTGGTCTTCCCGTGCACCCCGGCGATGCCGGTGGAATCGTATCTCCGGGAAAGCTCCCCCAGGGCTTCCGTATAGGTCAGGATCGGGATGCCCGATTCCTCTGCCGCGACCAGTTCCGGATGGACGTTTCGGGCGTAGGCGGCGGAATGGATCACCAGGTCGATCCCCTCACCCACGTTGCCCCGGTCGAAGGGGAGGACCTGGATGCCCAGGGACGCGAGTATGGCGTCGGTATAGAAGACCTCGGGGACGTCGCTTCCCCGAAGACGGGCCTTTCCGGCGGCCAGGATTTCCGCAAGCGCGGCCATGCCGGTGCCCTTGATTCCCACCATGTGGATGGTCTTTCCGGCGAAGTCGGCCGGAAGTTTCGGATCTCCCATGGGGGCATGATATCGGGAAGCCCGGTTCATATCAACGACGGCCGGTCATTCCCGGACGCCGAGGGTGACGGAGGCTTTCCAGGACGCGTCCGGCTTCAGGGAGACGGGCCATTCCAGGGAAACGGAGCAGCCCTGGTAGAGGTTTTCCGTCCCGTTCCCGGAATCGATGGATGTGTACAGCGGGGCCTGCAATATCCTGCAGAAGGGTTCCGCGCTGACGGAAAGGGGTTCCTCCGATTCCAGATCCACCAGGGTCAGCCTGTGCCCTTCCCGGACCTCCCCGGGAATCGAGGGGTCCAACTCCACGGTCCGGTCCGCGAGGCCCGCGGCCAGGATGAGCTTCTGGGGCCGGGACGAAGGGCTCAGGTTCAGGTCGCAGGCGTAGGTGCAGGTCAGGTCGTCGGAGCCTCGGTTCGTTATGGAGTACCGTACGGTTACCCCGGTTTTCCGGAATTGGAAGACCTTTTCCACCGTAACCGGCACCTTCCGCTCCCCGATGGAAACCAACCCGTCGCGGATCAGGCATATCTCCTGGTTGGACCGTTTCAGCTCCCGGACGCTGAAGTAGGAATCCGCGAAGGTGCCCAGGTCCTGGGTTTCCTTCCGGTTCAAGTCCCCGGCCGAGGAGGGGCCTGCCAGGAATCGATCCAGAAAGCATCTGCGCCGGGGGCCCAGGGGGCCGTCGAACCCCAGTTCCTCATAGCGCCCGAAAGCGTTGGCGAGGTTTCGGGATGTCTTGAGGGAATCCAGCTCGAACAGGACTCCTCCCCGGGCATGGAGGTAGGCGTTGATATCCGTCCCCTGGAAGAGGATCTCCTTGACGCCGTCGAAATCGATGTCCGCCTGTATGATGCCCGAGGCGAAGGCCCCCTTCTGGCGGGTGGTCTTCTCCGCGTCGATCAGGGCTTCGTACACGGACTGGCGAAGCGAGAGTCGATAGATTCCGCCGCCGGGCTTGAACCAGTAGGCGTCCCCGGACTGACCGCGCCACAGTTCCTCCTGGGCGGTCTTTTTCCGGGACTTGTCTCCCCGGAGCTGACCCGTCAGAAGGTGGACGTATTGCATCTTGGCGTACAGGGCCACTCCCTCCTCGTACCTGAGCAAGGGAAGCCGTATCCCTCCGAGGGAGAGGAACCTTTCTGTTTCTCCGTCCAGACGTTTCTGGGCGGCCGCCCGTTCACGCTTCAGGGGTGCGCGGAGTCCCGAGACCAAATACCGCTCGGTCGCTCCGCTCGGGAAGTAGGTGCGCTTGAAGTGCCGCATGCTTCTGAGATATCGGGCCGGCGTCACGGTATCCACGGACAGGGAATCCTTCCGGATTCCCGTAAAGGTCTTTTCCAGGTATACGTCCGGAGATTCGTATACGCTTTTCGACCAAAGCTCCTTAACCGCCTCCCCCGCCATGAACACGACCATGAGCGGATGATCCAGGCCGTAGCCGTTCCGGATGGCCTCCAGGGTCTCCTCGAGCCCCAGGGACTCCGGGAAGCTCTGCTGGCAATCGAACACAGGGTAGACCGCCAAAGCCCTTCCCTGGTCCTCGGTGAGCACCGGGGCGAAAAACTCGTCCGTCTCGAAGCCGGCGGCACGGAAATGGGAGACCGGCAGGAAGGTGAAATCCATCCCCGACGTCTGCAGGGATGAAGCCAGGGACGGCTCCCAGGCATACTCCGGGATCCAGCATCCCCGGGGCCGCCTGCCGAAATTCTTGCGGATGAAGGTGGTCAGGTACTCGGTCTGTCCCAAACGGTCGGAATTGGACAGGAGGGGCAAGAGGGGGGCGAAAAAACCGCCGCCCAGCAGTTCAATCTGCTTCCTGAGTACCATCTCCTCCAGAAGCATGAGAAACTCCGGATGACGGCTCTCGAGCCATCGCAGGAGGCTCCCGGAATAATGGATAGACGCGAAAATGTCGGGAAAACGGTACAGGACCGAGAGGAAGGGCCGATAGCAGGTCTGATAGGTTTCCTCAAAAACGGATTCTTCGGTACCCTCCGGGAGATGGTTATAGCTACCCAACACGAGATGGGTTTTTCTCATCCCAACGATGTCCTTATGCGTCCGCCGAGGGTCCGCGCCCGATGCTGGAAGGGATTATAATCCACCGCCCTTCGTTCCGAAAGATCCGGCGGGCTTTTTTTCCATCCCCAGGCTGCGGATAACCCCCGTCGGGCAATCCTCGGCGATGGCCGCCCAGTTGCCGGTTACGTTGGAGGATGCCACTGCCAGGTTGTTCCGAAGGGTGAATTCGCTCCCAGCGGATCTCCGTTCGCAGGCTCCGCAGGCCGTGCAGGAAGCGCTGCAGGAGGCCTCCTTGACCTTGCCGGGGGCCGTGGAAGAACAGGCTACGTACCACGCTTCCTTGCGGGGCAGCATCCGGATCACTCCCGTAGGGCAGGAGGAGACGCACACTCCACAGCCGTCGCACAGGTCCGGGCGTATACTCGCCAGTCCGTTCTTGACGGATATCGCGTCATTGGGGCAGACCTGCACACAGTCTCCGTACCCCAGGCACCCGGAACCGCAGGCCCGGGGCCCGCCGTACAGGCCCGCCGCGGCCGCGCAATCCCGGAATCCCGCGTACACGAAGGTGGGGCGCACGGATGTTGAATCCCCCGCGCAGGCGACGACGGCCAGGGATTTACCGCCCCTTTTCTTATACGGAGACCTTCCAAGGACAACCGTAAGCCGTTTTTCGACCGCAGCCCCGCCGGGCACGCACCTGGTATCCACGGGTCCCGCCGCCAGGGCGCGGGCGAAGGACTTGCAGTCATCCCGGCCGCAGAGAGCGCAGTCCCAGGCCGGGAGGCAGGACAGGGCAGAGGCCAGGAGGGAATCCACCCGCGCCCGCTTGAGGGTGGAAAGGACATAGGACCCCGCGGCGAAGAACAGGAAGGAAGCTCCGAAGACCGCGGCCAGAATGTCGGTGCGCACGGCCCTACCCCGCGATCCTGGAAACCAGGAATTGATCGACCCCCGAAACCGCCATCGCCATGAGGCCCGCGGACAAAAGGCGCAGGGGTGCGCCCTTCAGAGCCGGCGGGACGTCCTCCAGTTCGAGCCTTCGGATGATCCGATCCAGAAGCACCACGGCACACCACCATCCCGCGGCCGCGGCGAATCCTGCGGCGGCGGCTTCCGGCAGGGTGAACCCCTTCCGCGAGGCGGACAGGGAAGCGGCGTATACCACGCAGCTGAGCACCTGGTCTTTTGCGATCCGTCCCGCCGCGGCCAGCGGACCGGAGGTTCCGGCAGCCAGGACCGATGTGAGCGTGTACAGGAGCGTCACCACGATCAGCACGTAGGAAAGGGGTTCCAGGGCTTCCAGTCCGAGAGGATACAGGATGAACCGCATCATGGAGGAATGCACGGCCGCGGATAAGAGACTTATGACCCCCATCGCCGCGAAGACTGCCCACCCGCCGCCTGCGGTCCGCACTCCGTCGAAACCCGTGCAGGCCCCGGCTCCATAGCGAAAGAGCACGTTCCCGCCGAAGACATAGGTGAACACGATCCCTATATAGGTCATCTCATCGTTCCTTCCGAGGTTTAGTGCGAATCCGGTATAGGGCGACGCCGTATCCGAGCAGCAGGAAGGCTCCCGAAGGCAGGAGGGCGATCCGAAGCGGGAACACGAACACGGTTCGAAGATCCAGGACGGCACGGGCGGATTCCGTGGAATACAGGGTCAGGAGTCCCGAGCCCAGAAGCTCCCGCAGTGCCGCGAAGACGATCCAGGTTAGGAGAAGCTCTCCTGCGGCACGCAGGTATTCCGGAAGCCGATCGAGTCCCGTCTGGCGCAGGGAACCGCGAAGGACGGCCAGGCCGAAGCAGTTCAGGGCGATGAAAGCCAGGAACGGCGAGAGTCCGAAGGCTTCCGCGGGGAACACGGCTCGCACCCCCAATCCGTACAGTGCGGCGACCATGCCGGACACGGAAAGGGAAAGATAGAACCGGATGGAATCGCTGGCGAGCTTCGAAAGCACGGGTACAAGGGCGGCCAGTATCACCGCATGGGATGCGACTCCCAAGCCCAGGATCATTCCGTTCTGCAGAGTATAGGAAGGGATGAGAACCGGGCAGAGGCCTGTCACCATCAGGAGAACGGGATTGGCGGGAGCGGGTTTTAGGGTCTCAGGGTTCATCGCTTGGCCTCCTGTCCCGAACGGGAAAATCGGAGAGCGGCGTCCAGCGCGGCATTCACGGCGAACTCCAGATCCCGCGGATCCGCGGCTGCTCCCAGCCCTCCGGATGCATTTTTTTCGCGCTGGCTGAGGAACTGCGAAAGTTCTTCGGCCCGGATCCCCGATCCTCCGTCCCGCGGGGCGTAGGATACGATGCGGCCGCGTTCATCCATCAGGACCAGCAACTCCGAACTCCAGGCCGCCCCCTCCACGATCACGGTCAAACCGGTTCCGGCTGCCCTGCCGTCCCGTGTGGACAACGCGAAGGCCCTGCGAACAGGCAGGGACGGCTTGGTGCCCGCCGGTTTGACCGAAATCGCCGGGCCCGCCGTTGCCAGTGTCCCCTGGGCCGTTTCCAAGAAAGCCTCGGCGAGGCGTCCGGATTCCACCCCCTCCAGCACCATCGCTCCCAGGGCGACTGCCGAGGCAAGAAGGGCGATCAGAGCGGCGGCGGCGGCAGTTTCAGCCGCCCGTTCCTTCGAGGGGTTGTTCATCTGCCGCCTCCCGACAACCCGGCTGCCCGGCGTCGAAATCCGGCGGCGGGCATCGCCGAGTCCAGCAGGGAAACGAGGCAGTTCATGATGATGACCGCGTAGGCGGAACCCTCCGACCCGGAACCGTAGCGGCGGAAAAGGTACATCAGGGCGCCGATCCCGGTTCCGTAAACGATCAAACCCGGGCTTGACATGGGGGATGTGGCCGGATCGGTGGCGCAAAAGAAGATCACCAACAGGAAACTGCCCGTGAAGAACGCGAACAGAACGTCCCCGGAGAAGAGGGGTTCGGAGCCGGTCCCGAAAAGCCGCACCAGGATGCCGAAGGCTGCAGCGCAGGCGGCGGGTATCTCCCACCGAACCACCCGCCGCGCGATCAGGACAACGGAGCCCGCCAACAGGAAGAGGCCCGCCATCTCCCCGATGGATCCCGGCCGGATTCCGATGGCGAGGTCCACGTATCCCTCAGGGAGGCGGGCCCCCAGGGCGGACAGCACGCCTTCGTTCAGCCAGGCTGTTACGCTCCTGTCCAAATCCGTGATCCTGTATCCCGCGCCCCGCAAAAGGTCCATGGGCAACCCTTCCGCCTGCTCAGCGGCGCTCCGTAGCAGGCCCAGGGGCGTCACGGAGGTCACCCCGTCCACTCCCGTGAGAAACCTCGGAGCCTTCCAGCCGGATAGGGCGCCGGGCCAGTTAATATGGGAGAAAACGACGCCGGCCATCGCGGGGTTCATCCAGTTGGATCCCAGGCCTCCGAAGGACCATTTGACCACGGCTATCGCGAAGATCGACGAGAGGATCGGGATATGAACGGGCACCGAGGGAGGCATGGCAAAGCCGATGAGGACCCCCGTTAAAAGAGCCGTACCGTCCAGGAGGGTGCTCCGCTTCCGCAGAAAATTCAGGGATGCCTCGGTCAGCATTGCGGTGACCACGGAGGCCCCGACGATTATAAGCACGCTCCCGCCGAACAGGAAGACCGACCAGACCAGGGACGGCAGAAGGCATAGAAGTATCAACAGAACCAGCGTAGTGGTGGATTCCCGGACATGCACGAAGGGCGCGAAGGAAACCAGGAGGCCCTGACGGTTCGAGTTCATGAATTCCTACCTCCCGCCTGCGGACCTGCGCAATCCACGGCTGCCCGGGCCAGGGAAAACGCCTGGACGAGCGGCAGCCGGGCCGGGCAAAGATAGGCGCAGGCTCCGCACTCGATGCATGCCCGGAGGCCCTCGGAAGCGGCTTCCGGGATCTTTCCCCGGACGATGCACTTGTACAGGCGGGAAGGATTCAGCCGCACAGGGCAGGCGAGGACGCACCTGCCGCAGCGCAGGCATGCGGTGGTCCTGCTCCGCCGCGTTTCCGCCTCGGTCAGGGCGATGATCGATTTTGTCGTCTTCAATATGGGGAAATCCAAATCCGCGACTGCGCTTCCCCGGAAGGGGCCGTTCAGGATGATACATTCCGGGTCGGAACTGAAGCCCCCGCACTCCTCGAGCAGTTCTCCGATGGACGTGCCGATTCGGGCCCGCAGAACCCCCGGCGACTTGACCGCATCCCCTGAAACGGTGACATATCGCTCCACCTGGGGCCGATTCAACACTACGGCGTCATAGACCGAGGCGACGGTGCCTACGGTCAGGACGATGCCTTCTTCAAAGGGCGCTTTCCTGCTGAACAGGGCTTCCTTCAGGAGGGCGGGGAGATCCTGGGGGTATCGATGGTCCAGGAGCACGGTTTCCACGGTCCGGGGTTCCTCTCCGGGTCCGGCCTTGGTGTCCGGAGCGAGGAACGGAGAACCGGGATCATCCACGGCCAGGAGGGTTCGCGCGGGGGACAGGGCACGCTGGAGTATGGCAATCCCTTCCCGAACAGCCTCGCCCCGTTCCTGAAGGATGGCGGCGGATGAGGTATTCCAGGGATCGCTCTCCATGCAGTTTATCACCAGGACGCAGGATTCCCTGGCGCCCTTGGGGTCGTGAAGCCGATCGAAGAGCGGCGAGCCTGAGCCGTCGTCCTCGACCACCCCCTTGTCCACTATGGCACGCAGGATCTGGTGCTTGGACAGACTTTTCCACGGAAAGATCTCTGTTTTCTTTCCCAGCCGTTCGAACGATCCTTCCAGGGCTATGGCGAGCGCTTCCCCCTGGCCGCCCATGAGATCCGGCACCCGGTGGATTCCCGTCACGGTTCCGGGGATCGGCGAATGCACGTTGGAAGAACCCGACCCGGAGGCTTTTCCCACCAACTGACCTTCCCGGACCGCTTCGCCGACCTCCACCACGCGCCGGGCGGGGGCTCCGGAATGCTGCCGGAGCGGAAGGATCGCGTCGGTGGGTAGAAACGCGGTAGTCACGGGATACTCGATGGCGAGTTTACGCGGTGGAATCGCGATTCCGCCGTATTTAAAGGTGCGGATGACGTTCATCTCCTTGGAGCGCCCCGTGCGATCCGGGCGGGCGGAATCGATCTCCTAAGATCCATCCATGCCGTTCCCAGCACCGCGGGCACAAGGAGGATTATATAAAAGAAAACATCCCTTAGCGCAAGGCTTCCGGGCATCCCGGCTTCCTCCGGGGAGAGAATCCTGGGATGGACGATCCCGCGCTGATCCGCGAGCACGGCGCCGATCCCGGAGTCCGTCTCCTCCTTGAGGGTGGCCCGAACCCAGGAATCGTCGAATTCCGCGGCGTTTTCACGGACCCTGAGCACCGAAGGTCCCTGGGGGCTGAACCGTTCCAGGACCGCGGGTTCAAGACTGCCGTAGGCGCGTGAACCTATGCGCGAATAGGGCAAAGCCTCCTGATACGCCCTATGGGCTACCGCGTCCGCCAGGCTCGGCGGTCCCGGCTCGGTCCGTCCGCCGAGCACGAGCTCCACCGATTCGGCGTCCAGGGTCCCTGCGGCTATCCTCGATCCCGGCACGGGGAGGGGCGGCAGACCGCGGCCGGATCCCGCTGCCGCGGAACGGAATGCGGGAGGAACGGCCTGGATGGTTAAAACCGCCAAGCTCGCCGCAAGGGCGGCCAGCATGCGGCTTCTCCGTCTCTCGTACAGGTCCTTCCCATGCCTTACGGTATCCAGGGGAATCCCCTCGAAGACCCGATGAAGGCGCCTTTCTGCCTTCCATCGGTGCAGGCGCTCAAGCCCCAGCGCGAAGCATCCCCCGGACAGGAGGGAGGCTCCCAGGCCGGGCAGGGAGGGAATGTCGTAAACAGCGAGGAGGACCAGGGTAAACGCAGGAGGAATCAGCCTTGCCGCCGTCGAACGCGGCAGGGGCAGGAGAATAGGACCCGGATCCGTGTCATTCTCCGCGGCGAGGCTCAGCAGGGCTAAATATCCCCATACCCCGCCCAGGGCGGCGGCTGTGCTTCCGGCAATCCAGAGCGGAAGCCAGGGAATCGAGACCGCCAGGGCCAGCCATCGGATCCTTCGGAACCTAATGGCGCAATACGCCGCCAGGGCGGCTCCCGGCAGCCATAGGAGGCGTAAAGTACCGGCCCCTCCCCGCCCCGGCCGCATCCAGTCCCCCTCCGCCAAGGACCGGGAGAGGACCCGGGCGGCCCGAGGCTCCGAGGCGGCTGGAATGTAGAGGATGCTCCATTCCAGGGACCCGTCCCCGGTCCGGAAAAAATTCGGAAGCCCCTCCAGCCAGGGGGTGCGCCTGGGATCTCCGGGCAGTACCCGCCTGAGAGCCTCATCCAGGCCGACCCTCCTGGAGCGTATAAAATCGGTGATATACACGGTCTGGGAAGCTTCGGACCACACGGGGGATATCCCCGATCCCTCCAATTCCCGGACTGCCTCGGATACGCCGGGGCCCTGCCGGACCAGGATCATTCCCCATTTTCTCCAGGGTCCGGGAACGGCGGAGCCCGCGGGGAGCGCCTTGTAGGCGGCCGCGGCCAACAACAAAGCTCCCGCCAAGGGAATGAGGAATCGGAACCTGGTATCTAGGACGGTCGAGGGAAGGCGCGGCATCTGGGCAAATCAAAGCGTACAGAACGCCAGGGAGAAGAAAAAGCCCAGAAGGCCGCCGACCAGGACCTGGGGGAAGGTATGTCCATGAATCTCCTTCACGGGCCGAATCGGAACCCCCAGTTTGCCCTCCAGGTCCTGCTGTAGGGCGTTGATCGCCCGGGCCTGCATGCCCGCGGCCCTGCGGACCCCCAGGGCGTCCCGTATGACGATCATGGAAAAAAACAGGGAAAGGGTGAAAACGCTGGTTCGGGTTCCTTCCGTAAGGGCGATGGAAGTCGTGATGGCCACCACCAGGGCGCTGTGGCTGGAGGGCATGCCCCCGGTGCGCCAAAGCAGAGTTTCCAGGATATCCCGCAGGGATCTAACTCTGTTCCGGGAAAGACCGATGACAGCCTTGATGAACTGGGCCGTAAAGAGACTTACGGCCGCGGAAAGGAAGACGGGATTGCGCAGGAGATCCTGCAGCCCCCCTGCACCCGTCGGCGTCCCCTGCATTAGGTTAATGTCCCCCACCGGGGGAGGATTGTCAAGGCGTTCGGCGGATCCGGCACGGAGCCACAGACTTTTCCTTGACTCATTTTGATACAACGCGTAGGATGGGACATGGCCCTCAGGGATAGTTTTATCGCCGGACGCGACGACGACGGCAAGCGTGTGGATCGCGTCGTCCGGCGCCTACTGGGCGACGTCCCGCTTTCCGCGGTATTCAAAGCCCTCAGGACCGGATCTGTACGCGTGAACGGGCGGAAACCCCTGCCCGCGGACCGGGTCCGGGAAGGGGATTCCTTCGCTATTTCGGATCTTTCCTTCGCGGCTTCGTCTCTCGGCTCCCTTGAGGAGCAGCCTCCCCGAAACTCCGGAACCGCTCCGGACTTGTCCCGCCTGCTGATCCTGGAAACCGAGGATCTCCTCTTCCTGAACAAACCGCGGGGCATCCTCTCCCACGGCCCGGGAGGCTTGGATGAGGCGGTGCTGACCTACCTCTCCTACAAGGCCGGAAAATCCCTTTCCTTCGCTCCCGCACCCCTGCATCGCCTGGACCGGAACACCACGGGACTACTGGTAGCCTCCAAGACCCTACGGGGAGCCCGGGCTTTCAGCGCCGCCCTCCAGGACCGCACCGTCGAAAAACGGTATCTGGCCGTTCTCCGGGGCCGACTGGACCGGAATGACCACTGGGTGGACAGCCTAGAACGCCTCTCGAAACAGAGGCGGACCCTCAGATCCTCCCTTTCCGCCCACCGGAAGGCCGTGACCCTCGTGGAGCCGATCGCGGCGAACGGATCCTTCACCCTTGCGGACATCCGCATTCTCACGGGCTTGACCCACCAAATCCGTGCCCAGGCCGCCCTGCGTGGACGCCCTCTTGCCGGGGACGTCAAATACGGCGGCGGGGCCGAGCCGCAGGGGTACATCCTTCATGCCTATCGCCTGGATTTTCCCGAGGATTTTGACGCGGACGCCCCGGCCACGGTGACCGCACCCGTTCCCGACGACACTGCACTTCGCCTGCGGGAACGGTTCGGGGCGAAAATCCTTCTTTCCGCCCCGCCGGGGGTGATTCCTCCTTGAACCCCGCCCCCATAGTCAGTACCCTTGTTCCTTGAGGGAAGGCGGTCCAAAGCGCCCAGTCCCGTAAAGGAGGTGCGGATGCCCCCGAAATTTAGAGAACCGGTACGCCTGAACCTGAAACCTCGGACCTTCGTCCTGATCGCGGTGGTGCTCGCGGCTGCGATCTTCCTGGGTACCAGTTTCTTCGTGGTGGACACGACGGAGCGCGGAGTGCTCACGACCTTCGGCCGATACACGAGAACCGCGGAACCGGGTCTGCATTGGAAGGTACCCTTCGGCATCCAGAGGAACTACAACGTGAAGACCGAGGTCGTCCAGGTGGAGGAGTTCGGCTACCGGACGGACAGGGCAGGGGTCCAGACGGTGTACTCCGACCGGGAATACCCGGAGGAAGCGACGATGCTGACCGGGGACCTGAACATCGTGGACGTGGAATGGATCATCCAGTACAGGATCACGGATCCCAAGGCCTGGCTCTTCAATTTTTCATCCTCCGAGCGCATCCGGACCATCCGGGACATCTCCCGGTCCGCCATGAACATGCTGGTCGGGGACCGCACAATCCTGAACGTCCTGGGCCCCCAGCGAACGGACATCGAAACCGCATGCATGGACATCATGAACGAGACCCTGGCGGGCTACGACATGGGAGTCCGTATCATAGCGGTCAAGCTCCAGAACATCGTGCCTCCCAAGGGTGTCCAACAGGCGTTCGAGGATGTCAACAAAGCCATACAGGACATGAACCGCCTGATCAACGAGGGCAAGGAGGCCTATAACCAGGAGATCCCCAAGGCCCGGGGACAAGCGGACCAGCTGATCCAGATCGCCCGGGGATACGCCACGGAGCGGGTCAACAAAGCCCGGGGAGACGTAGCCCGCTTCGCCTCGGTCTACAACGAGTACCGGAAGGCCCCGGATGTCACCCGAGAACGTCTCTACTACGAGATGATCGAACAAGTCTTCGAAGGGGAAACCTCGGTCGAGCTTATCGACAAAGAGCTGGGCAATTTCATTCCCTTTAAGTCTCTGGACGGGGGAGGAGATCGATGAAAAAGTTTATCACCTTCCTGGTCGTTCTCGTCCTTCTGATCGTGGTGCTCATAGCCGCGGGGCCCTTCTACGTGGTCAACGAGGGCGAGCAGGCCGTGGTCGTGCGCTTCGGGCAGATCGTTTCCATCGAACGGGAGGCGGGTCTGAAGTTCAAGACGCCCTTCCTGGACAACATCGTAGTCTATCCCAAGAAGATCCTGGCCTGGGACGGGGAGCCCCAGAGAATACCCACCCTGGAGAAGCAGTTCATCTGGGTGGACACCACGGCCCGATGGCGCATTTCCGACCCCGAGAAGTTCTACGCCTCCGTATCCTCCCTCGACGGAGCCTACGGCAGGATGGACAACGTGATCGATTCCGCGGTGCGCACCATCATCACCCAGAACTTCCTTAGGGAAGCGGTCCGTAACTCCAACGCCATCCAGCAGACCCGGAGTTCCGAAAGCTTCGAGACCGGGGACGCCGCGGGTTCCGAAGCCCTTGGCCAGCTGACCCAGGTCGAGGTTTCCCACGAGTCCATCGCGAAGGGCCGCCGGGCCCTGGCCCAGGAGATGCTTGCCCTCTCCCGGGAGCTGACCCCCGAGTACGGCATGGAAATCCTGGATGTCCAGGTCCGGCAAATCAAGTACTCCGACGAGCTCACCGAGAGCGTGTACAACCGGATGATCAGCGAGCGCAACCAGATCGCCCAGGCCTTCCGAAGCTTCGGGGAAGGCAAGAAGGCCGAGTGGCTGGGCAAGCTGGAGAACGAAAAACGCTCCATTTTATCCGCCGCCTACACCGAGTCGGAGACCATCAAGGGAAGGGCGGATGCCGAGGCCACCCAGATCTACTCGGAAACCTACGGCCGAGATCCCTCGTTCTTCTCCTTCTGGCGGGCCCTGGAATCCTATAAGCAGACCCTGCCGAAATTCAACAAGACCCTCTCCACGGACATGGACTACTTCCGGTTCCTGTACGGAACCCGGGGACGCTGACGGCGTCTTCCTGAACGATTTAGATCAGGGGGCGGCTCCGGACCGGAGCCGCCCTTTCCATTGTCATTTGTCAGCCGCGCAAGAATTTAACCCGCGATTTCCATGCGGACCCTTGACCGGACCGCATCGGCATGTATAGTGATATCGTGAGCATCCGGATAAAGATCGTTCTGGTGGTCCTTCCCATCCTCCTGGTGGCCATCGTGCTGGCCGGCATGTCCTCGTACTTCGTGGCCGCCCGGGCGGTGACGCGGGTAGCCACGGACTTCCTGGACTTCAAGGCCTCGGAGCTGGAAAAGTACGCCGAGAGCCAGTGGAACCTGCTGGTGGAGAACGGGGTGGCGGACCGGCCGGACATGGTGGCCGCTGCCAAGGCGGGGGTGGAGTCCTTCGCGGTCTCCATCCTGCGGAGCCCGACGGAACTCATCCTGGGTTTCGGGCCCGACGGTTCCTCCGTGTTCCGGACCTCCGCCGCGGAACTGACGCCCGATGAGACAGCCCGGGCCGCGGAGCTCCACGCCCGGGGTTCCCGCGGATTCCTGCCCCTCTCCGTGGGAGGCGCGGACCGGGTGGCCTCTGGCTTCCCCTTCGGGCCCTTCGGCTGGTACGTCCTGGTGACCGAGGAACGTGCGGCCTTCTACGGCGACGTGGAGACCATCACCCGGGCTACCTTCGGCATCCTGGCCGCGTCCATGCTGGCGGCCGCGATCCTCCTTTTGATCTTCGTTCGCTACCTGACCGGCCCCCTCACCGTCGTGGCCGGGGCCATGCGCAGGATCATCGATTCCGGGGACATGTCCGAACGGGTCCCCGTGGAATACAAGGACGAGATCGGCCAGCTTTCCCACACCTTCAACATCATGCTGGAAGAACTGGCCAAGGCCTACGAGAACATCAAGCGGTACGCCCTCTCCGCCAAGGTGGCCGAGATCCGGGAGAGAAAGACCAAGAACGTGTTCCAGCTCTACGTGCCCAAGCACGTCCTGGACGAGGTCCTGGGCAATCCCGAGCAGGCTCTGGTCGGGGACAACCGGGTCCTGCCCATCCTCTTCTCGGACATCCGGGGCTTCACGACGATTTCCGAGAGCATGCGCCCCGATGACCTGGTATCCTCCCTGAACCGCTACTTCGACGTGATGGTGGACATCATCGACGCCCGGGGGGGCTTCGTGGACAAGTACATCGGGGATGCGATCATGGCCGTGTTCGGAGCTCCGGTCAAGCACGAGGACGACGCCCTGCGGGCCGTGCAGGCGGGGCTGGAGATGGTCGAGGCCTTGAAAGTTTTCAATGCCGAGCAGGTGGAGCGCGGGAAGCCCCCCTTCAACACGGGTATCGGCATCAACTACGGGGTCGTCACGGTCGGGAACATCGGCTGTGACAAGAAGATGAACTACACGGTGATCGGAGATTCCGTGAACCTCGCCTCCCGGCTGGAAGGCCAGACCAAGACCTACCACCAGCCCATCCTGATCTCCGAGAGCGCCTGGATGAAGGTCCGGGACACCCTCCCCTGCCGCCAGATCGACAAGATCGCGGTCAAGGGCAAGACCATCGGAGTCCGGGTGTTCACGGCCCGCAAGGAATTGTCCCCGGAGGAATCCCGGGCCTGGCCTCTGCATGAAACAGGCTTCGAACTCTATTACGGCCGAAAGTTCGAGGAGGCGGCCCGGACCTTCCGGGAAGTCACCTCCATCCTCGGCTCCGACGACTACGCCTCCACGTTCATGACCGAACGCTGCGAGGTGTACTCCAAGTCCCCGCCCCCCGAGAGTTGGGACGGCACCGAGGTCCTGCACGAAAAATGAGCAGCACCGGAGTCTCCCGCCTATTTCCGTTGCTCCTCATGGCCGCGTTCTTCTGGGCGCCTGCGCCCAGACCGGATGCCCAGGAGTCGGCGGCGGCCGGAGATCTTCGACCGGTCGCCGCGGTCACCTCGGTCTGGACCAGCTCGGAAGCCGAGCCCTTCGCGGCTCCCCTGGCCTCGGCTCTCCTGCGGGAGCTGGCCGCGGCGGGATTCAAGACCGAGGCCCATTCGGGGGTCCTGAACGGCACGGACTCCGACTCCGCACTGGC
>JBGSPT010000141.1:0-16189 GCA_041738475.1 Treponematales bacterium | reverse complement strand
CATGTGCGCCGGGGCGATCTACTGGTCCGGGATCGGCCGGGTGGTCTACGCCCTGTCCGAATCGGCCCTCCGGAGCCTGACCGGGGACGATCCCGAGAATCCCACCCTGGACCTGCCCTGCCGGGAGGTCTTCGCCCGGGGGCAGCGCCCCGTGGCGGTGGAAGGACCCGGGGAGGTGCCCGGGGCCGCGGAGGTTCACGCGGGGTTCTGGAAGCCCCATATAACCGCTTAGCCGGATCGCGGAACGGCGGCTCGGCGATGAGCATGAACAACCAGGTCCTGTTCGACATCAAGCTGAATCGGCCCGAGCTTCCGGCCGGCTTCCTGCCCCGGAAAAACCTCGAAGCGCGGCTGGAAGAAGCCTGCGCCAAGGATTTCGTCCTGGTTTCCGGACCCGCGGGGTACGGCAAGTCCCTGGCGGTCTCCGCCTGGGCGATTTCCACCAAGCGTGACGTCCTCTGGTTTTCCCTGGGGCCCGAGGACTCGACCCTCGCGGCGCTTTATTCCCTCCTTTCCTACGGACTCTCGCGGCGGTTCCCGGGAGATCCCGGTTCGCGTCCTCCGGAGGGTTTGGATATCGGGGCGGGAGGGATGACGGAGCAGGCGCCCAGATACATCGCCGCCCTCCTGGCCCGGCAGGTGAAGGAACGTCTTCCGGGCCGGGAGCTCGTCCTGGTCCTGGACGACTACCACCTCTGCGACGGGGAGGCGGTCAACGCGTTCATCCTGGAACTTTCGAACCAGTCGTCCTCCCGGGTGAAATTCGTGATCAGCGGAAGGACGGACCCGGGGCTTCCCGTCTCGAGGCTCCGCGCCCAGGACCGGATCGACGAGATCCGGATCCCCGACCTGAGGTTCACTCCCGATGACCTGGCCGCCTTCCTGGCGCTCCACGTGAACCGCCCCGTCCCGGAGGAGCTCCTGGCCTTAATCGACCGGAAGACCGAAGGCTGGCCCGCGGGACTCCAGATGCTGTGCCTCGCCCTGGGCCGCGCCGCCGACCTCGAGGGCCTCGTCCGGGACTTTTCCGCGAGCCACCGGTTCATCCTGGATTACCTCATGGAGGAGGTCCTGGCCGGACTGGACGACGAGTGGATCCGGTTTCTCTACAGGACCTCCGTGGCGGAGCCCTTCACCGCGGGACTCTGTTCGGAGCTCTGCGGAATCTCCGACGCCGAAGACAGGCTGCGCAGGCTCGACCGCATGAACATGTTCCTGGTGAAGCTCGACGAGTCGGGGCATTGGTTCCGATACCACCACCTGTTCCGGGACCTCCTGCGGATGCGGGCGGAAAAAACCCTGGGGACCGACCTGCCGGACCTGCACCGCGCCGCGTCCAGCTGGTACCGGAAGGAGGGCCTCAAGGAACTCTCCTTCCTCCAGCTTCTGGCCGGCGGTTTCACGGAGGAGTGCTTCCGTTTCCTGGAGGAGGAAAGCCGGGACCTCTACATCAACGGGGGAATCCCTTCCCTGCTCGGATTGTACGAGCGGCTTCCTTTCGAGGCGTTCCAGTCCCATCCGGAGTCCTGCGTCTGGTTCGGATGGCTCCTGGCGTCGACGGGCAGGGTCCGGTCGGTGCCGACCCTGGTCTCCTGGGCGGAGGAGGCGGTACGAAGGCAGCCCGAGGAAAGGATCCGGAGCCGACAGAGCGCGGGCCTGGCCTCCATCAAGGCCATGACGGCAAACCGGAACGGGGAGTATGCCGCGGCGGAAGCGGAGGCGGCCAAGGCGAAGTCCCTGTTCCCGGAGGAAGCCTTCCGGGACCGGGCGGTCGCCTCCTTTATCCGGGCCACCGCCCTCGTGCTCGGAGGGAGGCTCTCCGACGCGGAGGAGGAACTGGAAGACTGCCACCGCCTGGCGACGGCGGGGGGCGACGTGTATACCCAGGGGATGGCCTTGAGCGAGCGGGCGAGGCTCCGGATCTTCGGGGGAAATCCCGAAGAGGCCCTGACGCTTCTGGCCCGGGCGGAGGTCCTGGCGAACCCCGGCGGGACTCCGGCCCTCTGGTGCGGCATGGTGTACATCTACACGGCCCTTGCCCATAAGGCCCTGGGAGACGAGGACAAGGCGCTGTCCTTCGCCCTCCGGGGCGTGGACCTGGCCCGGCTCCGGGGCAACGCGACCCCCCTGGTCCTGGGATACCGACTGCTCTTCGACCTCTATCTGGAGTCGGGCAGAACAGACCGGGCGGCGGAACTGTCGGCTTCCATGGACGATCTGCAGAAGGAATTCCGGCTCTACCCCGACAGCGTCCGGATCATCGAGGAAGCCCGGAGCATCTACGAGAAGCGGATCCGGAAGGCCGGGGAAGTTCCCGGCCCGGTCTCGCCGGCGGACGCGGGCCCCCTGTCCCGGCGCGAGGCGGAAGTGCTCGAACTCCTCGCCCGGGGATGCACGAATCAGGAGATCGCGGACCGCCTGTTCCTGAGCGTGGGCACCGTCAAGACCCACCTGCACAACATATCCGAAAAGCTCGGAGCCGGAAACCGCACGGAAACCGTCGCCCTGGCCCGGAGTCTGGGCTACCTCAAGAGCTGAAACCCTACTTTCCGAAACCTCAACCACGATCCGGCGCGAAGATTCCATCCTTCGATGGATTTTTTGGGCCCGGGTTTAGCTGTACGGTACAGCCATGGAAGCAATGAACTACGAGGTCCGGGTCTCCGGAGAGCTGGATGAGATCTGGAAGGCGTACTTTACGCCCTTCATCTACTCCCGCACCGGCGCGGGGGAGACGGTGTTTACCGGAACCTTCCGGGATCAATCCCGGCTGATCGAAGCCCTGAACCGGTTCCAATCGGTCAACGTGCCGATCCTGTCCGTAACCGCGATACAAGGAGACAACGAATGAGCCGCAACCCCTTGATACCCTTCGGTGAAGCCTACGTCCGGTACGAGAGCAGCGTGAGCGAGATCGTCCCAATGTTCTGGAAACCCTACCGGCAGGAGGAAGGCCGTGCGTGATCGGATAGAATCAGTTCGAAGCGCGGGGAAAAGGATGGTTCTGATGATGACTTCGATCTCGGTTTTCCTGGGGATAGGCTGTTCGACGGTCCCGAAACAGGACGGGAGCCCGGCTCAAGGCTTCGTCGCCCCGGGCTACGAGGAAGTCCGGGAACAGTTCGAGAGGAACCTCCGACGCCGGGGGGAACTGGGCGGAGCCTTCGCCGCCTATGTCGACGGACAGCTCGTGGTCGACCTCTGGGGGGGCTGGGCGGACCCGAAACGGACCCGGCCCTGGGAACGGGACACATCCGTCGTGGTGTTCTCCGCCACCAAGGGCGTGGGCGCCATGACCCTGGCCCACCTCCACTCGAAGGGGCTTCTGGACTACGACCGGAGGGTGGGCGAGTACTGGCCGGAGTTCGCGGCCAAGGGCAAGGGGGACATCACCGTACGCCAGCTGCTCTCCCACCAGGCCGGGATCGTCCTGACCGCGGAACCCCTGGACGCCCGGGATCCCGGCCAGGCGGCGCGGATCCTGGCGGACACGGAGCCCCTCTGGACCCCCGGGGATTACCACGGCTACCACGCCGGGACCGTCGGGTTCGCCATGCAGGCCCTGGTGCTCCGGATCGACCCCCGGGGCCGCAGCATCAACCGCTACCTCCAGGAGGAGCTCACCGGTCCCCTGGGCGCGGACTTCACGATCGGCCTAAGCCCCGGGTACGACCGGGACCGGATCGCGGTCATCAAGCCCTTCAACCCGATGGAGGCGCTGTTCCACCTGGGGGAGATGCCCAAGGGCCTCCGCAAGGTGGTCTTCGACGGGAAGAGCCTCTTCTGGAAATCCATGGGGGAGGGCAAGGTGGACGTGAACTCCGAGGAGTTCCTTTCCGGGGAGAATCCCTCGGGGAACGGCATCGGCACGGCCCGGGGCCTGGCGGCCCTGTACGGGGAGTTCGCCGCGGGCGGGAAGCGGATCGGCCTGGCGCCGGAGACCCTGGCTGCGGTATTCGGACCTGCGGAGACGCCCAGGTTGGACCGGCTGGACCGGGTCATGAACCTGGACTCCTACTTCGGTCTCGGGTTCCAGAAGCCGAACCCCGCGGACGGCTGGTTCAGCGAAAATCCCGCGGCCATAGGATTCCTGGGCGCCTCCGGGGCGATCGGCGTAGCGGATCCGGCGTATCGGGTAGGGTTCGCCTACGTGACGAACCGGATGTCCCCGGGAACCCAGGTGAACGATCCCCGGGAGCGGGCTCTCCAGGACGCCCTCTACCGGGCGCTTCGAGCCAAGACGGAGGGAGGTTCCAAATGAAGGTCGTAGCGTTCAACGGAAGTCCCCGGGACCAGGGGAATACCCACTTCCTGATCGAGGAGGCCGCGAAGGTCCTTCGATCCCGGGGCATCGAGGTCGAGGAGGTCCGGATCGGAGGCCGGGCCCTACGGGGCTGCAACGTCTGCTTTTCCTGCAAGGAAAAGAAGGACGGCCGCTGCGCCATCGACTCCGACCCCGTCAACGACTGGATCGCAAAGATGATCGAGGCCGACGGGATCATCCTGGGCTCCCCCTCGTATTTCGCGGACCTGAGCCCGGAGCTCAAGGCCCTCATCGACCGGGCCGGGTTCGTGACCCGGGCGGGCGGAGGGCTTCTGGGGCGGAAGGTCGGGGCCGCCGTGGTGGCCATGCGCCGCGCGGGAGCCTGTCACGCCTTCGATTCAATCAACCACTTCTTCCTCTCCTCCCGGATGGTGGTCGCCGGCTCCAACGCCCTGAACATCGGGATCGGCGGCGAGAAGGGCGCGGTTCTCCAGGACGCGGAGGGCATGGCGAACCTGCGCGCCCTGGGGGAGAACATGGCCTGGCTGATGGAAAGGCTTACCGCTTGACCGCGGCGGGGTAACAGGAACGGCCGTCTGCAGGCAGGACCCGACGGATCCGCATCGACCCCGTCGTAACGGAGCCGTCCCCTCCGGAACCTCCGGAACGTCTCCGAGACCCTCGGGAGTGTCTCCGAGACCCTCGGGAATGACTCTGAGACCCTCGGGAATGACTCCGAGACATTCGGGAATGTCTCCGAGACCCTCGGGAATGACTCCGAGACTCTCGGGAGAGGCTCCGAGACTCTCAGGACCGTCTCTGAGACCCTCGGGAGTGACTCCGAGACCCTCGGGAGTGACTCCGAGACTCTCGGGAGTGACTCCGAGACTCTCGGGAATGGCTCCGAGACACTCGGGAATGGCTCCGAGTCGCTTCGGGGAGCCCTAACCGCCCGGTTCCGCGCGGCGCTTTGTCAGGATGCATTCGGGCACAGCCGCGCACTCGCGTAAAGCCTGGAAGGTTTGTCCCAGATATTACCTCCCGGGTTTTTCCCCCTGCGATTCCGGAAGTCTATTCTCTCGCTTCATCCTCCGTTCGACTTTCTTGACATCCTCCGCGGGGGGAAGTTCTTCGGGAACGATGCCGCGATTTAGGAGCATCCTGCGAACCGCGCGGTTATTATCCACATGTTCGCCTTCTATCTCCGCTTGGCCGTTTAAGTCTTTGGCCTGAACATTCACGCTGGTCATTTCCGCGGCAAGGTCTTTTGCCTTGATGCTGACTGTTGGAAGGAAGTCCGCCAAGGGCCGGGAGGAGGGGACTCCCAGCTTCTTCTTGAGGTCGGCCGTGGTAAGCCTGAACAAGGACTGGTCTCCCTTGGAGCGAATCATCGAGAATCCCTGCTCGTCCACGCCTCTCTCATAGAGCACACCGGATAGACGTTTTTCTGTTTCCGCCAGCTTGGCTCTCGCACGGATTCGCTCTCGATCTAGAAGGCGCCGCTCTACGATTTCCGACTTCCGTGTCTGAACGGCGAAGTAGGTCTGTGCGAAGGCGATTTGGTTCTTGCGCGGATCCCCGTTCTGGGCGACGAGATAGCACGCGTAACGGGTTAAAATGATATCCGGGATTTCCCGTTCCGCGGCCGATCCTATTCCCACCATTTTCCTGATGTCAGGAAAATGGTCCGCCTCCGGGATGCCGGCATTCCTGCAGGCATCCTTCGCCTTATCCAGTACCTTGAAAAAATTCTCCCACTTGGAATACCCGAGAAGCCCTTGGAGTTCCCGGGCGCTCCAGCACTCCACCCCCTCGAGTTCCATCGCGGCGGCCTCGAAGCGATGGAAAAGGTTTTGTATTTCGTCCCGCTTCAATGGTACACCTCCGATCTTTAATCGGCCCGGCCTTTATCCGTCGATGTGTATCCGTCAAAGCCCTGCGGATCCGCTTGTATTGGATTCATTTCCTTGTGAAGCCGCGCTTCTCCCTTCCGCCGCGCCTTCTTCCCGCCCCCCGCCTCCGTGAACAAATCCGCGGTCAAGGCGCGGTAGCGCTCGAACAGGAAGGCCGCCCGCTCCGCGTCGCTCTCGAAGGTCCGGCCGTAGGCCTTCTCCACCAGCCGGTCCAGGCGGTCGTGGGCCCGGGTCAGGTCCGGGGGCATGAGGTCCGGATCGTAGAGGTCCGCCAGGCTGGCCTCCGGGAACTTCGCCCGGGCGTCCAGGACCCCTTGGGCCGCCGCCTCGATTTCCGCCTTTTGTTTGTCCGAGGGCTCCGGCCAGGGGAAGTTGTTGTAGACGAGGGTGGCGGAATATCTATATCGGAGTTCCAGGCGGCCACAGACATAACGCATCCAAGACATATGCATTAGTGAAGTAATTACACCGAACTCAAACTTCGTCGCATCGGGTATTATTAAATTGGAATCTCCGGCGATTATATCTTTTGGCAGGAACCCAATTGGGATATACCGACGTTTTTCGGAGGAATGCCGCGGAATCAAGATGTAATCCGAAGCAGGTTGTCGAATTTCTCCGAATAGCGAAGGTGTCCTGGCAAGTTCCCTGGTTGCGGGCCTTGAACTGGTCGCCCGCATTTTTCGAACTCTTTCAATTCGATCCGTTACTACCTTGCAGTCTTTGAATTCGGCAGGATTAACACCAAGCAACCATAAGCAATACCGTGGAGTATTATGAATGAAGTCTTCAGCCCCGAAAAAGAGTTTGATGACACTGTTCGTCCGAGGTTCGATTTTCAAGATAGCGTCGCGCTCCTCCGCGGTTAGCAAAAGGTTGCCGCCATCATTGGGCATATTGCCGAAGATCACGGGAGAAACATCGCAAATTGGATCTCTCCGGGAATCGATAAAAACCGACGGGGCATCTATCAGGTATGCGTTGATATTCTTCGCGGCGACCTCCACGGGTTCCCCGTCCACGCTGGCGTATTGAAACAGGCGTTTCGCCTTGCGCTCGGCAGGTCCGAATCCAACGATCACGCAATACACGGCGGCCTGGCCCCGGGCCTCGTTGCTCCACCGGAAGGTGGTGTGGGCGAAGTTGATGACCACCCCGTGACGGTCCATCAGCTCGGGCCAAAGGATGGGCACCTGCTCGCCCTGGCAGATGGAGTTCGTGGACACGAAGGCCCCCTCGATCTTCGTGCCCTGGATGTAGAGGGCCGCCTTCTTGTACCACGCGGTGACGAAGTCCAGGTTCCCCGCGTTCTTGAGGCCGTCAAAGACCGCGAGGAGATCCGCCTTCTGGTTCTCGTCCATGATCCGGGCGCCGCCGAACGGCGGATTCCCCAGGATATAGGACAGCTCGGTCTTGGGCACCACGGTCTCCCAGTCCGTGGTAAGGGCGTTGGCGCAGAGGATCGTCGCGGACTTGCGCAGGGGGATGCGGATGTAGTATTCCCCGAACTTGTCCCGGACCAGCATGTTCATCTGGTGGTCCATGAGCCACAGGGCCACCTCGGCGATCTGGGCGGGGAACTCCTCGATCTCGATCCCGTAGAACTGGTCCACGTTCACCTTGATGTAGTGGTCCACGTCCAGGAGTCGCTCGCCCCCCAAGAGCTCGCGGATCACCTCGAGCTCCAGGATGCGGAGCTCCCGATAGGTGATGACCAGGAAGTTGCCGCAGCCGCAGGCGGGGTCCAGGAACTTGAGGCCCGCCAGCCTCTCGTGGAACTCGTGGAGCCGGACCTTTCGAACCTCGGACTTGAGGGCCTTGATCCGGTCGAACTCCGCCCAGAGTTCGTCCAAAAAGAGGGGGTGGATGAGCTTGAGGATGTTCTCCTCGCTGGTGTAGTGGGCCCCCAGGTTCCGCCTCTCTTGTGCGTTCATGACGCTCTGGAACATGGCCCCGAAGATGGCCGGGGAGATCCGGCTCCAGTCCAGGGAGCAGCAATCGATCAGGCTCTCCCGCATCTTGGAGTCGAAGTCCGCCGCGTCCAGGCGCTCCTCGAAGAGCCCGCCGTTCACGTAAGGAAATTGGTTCAGCTGGGAGTCCAGGGTGGATTGGCGCCTTTCCGGCGGCTTGTTCAGGGTCTCGAAGATCTTTTCCAGGTGGAGCCCCAGGTCGCTCCCGTCGGGATTGGTGCGTCCGATGATGTACTTGATGAAGGCGTCGGGCTCGAAGATGCCGGTGTCGTCCGCGAAGAGGCAGAAGAGGAGCCGGACCAGGTACACCTCCAGGGGGTGGCCGGAGTACCCGACCTCCTTGAGCCGGTCGTGGAGCCTGCCCATCGTCTCCGCGGCCCGGACGTTCACCTCGTCCTGCTTCTTGTACTCCACGTCCTTGTAGCCCGCCAGGTCGCCGAAGAGCTCCACGTTCCGAACCAGGTCCGAAAGGGGAAACTCGTACAGCCTGGCGTCGTCGGTGAGGTCGTAGTACCGGAACCGGTTGAAGTCGCAGACCAGGATGGCCTTGGGGAGCTTGGACGGCTCCAGGGCCAGGGCGTAGTCCCGGGCCTGCTCGTATGCCTTGTCCAGGTCCTTGCCGGGGCTCTTCATCTCGATGATGATGTGGCCCTTCCAGAAAAGGTCGATGTAGCCCTTGGCGTCGTCGTCCAGCCGGACCTTGTGCTCGAAGATGGCCACCTGGGACCGTTCCACCCCGAAGATGCGGAAGAAGTCGTTCTCGAAGGTCTGGGCGTCCGCCTCCTCCCGGGCGGCCGGGGCCCGGTCCTTCCACTCGTTCACGAATCCCGCGGCCCGGGTCTTGATTTCGTTCCAGGAGATCGACATTGCGTTTCCTTTTCTGGATTCTGTCGGATCAGGGCATTGTCGAACCGGGGGGGGGTTCTGTCAAGAACTGTCGTGCCGGCGACACGAATGCAAAGCCCGGACGCTTTCACTATCTTCCTTCGGGGATCCTCTGATAGAATGGATCATCTCGGTCTTCATCCTCGACCGGACGGCCGACGCCTTCCGGACGATCACAGGAGGGGGGACACATGAACCTTTCTATCGACCGTTGCGGACCCGTCGATTCGGCCCGCCTGGACATGGGCGATCTGACGGTCCTGGTGGGTCCCCAGGCCACCGGGAAGAGCGTCGCCCTTCAGCACCTAAAGCTGGCGCTGGAATACCCGGCCATCAAGAGGACCTTGATCGACCACGGATGGGATCCCACCCGAACACAGGAGAGTTTCCTGGCCGACTACCTCGGGGAGGGCATGGGAACCCTTTGGAACGAATCGACCGTCGTCCGCCTGGGCGGCAAGTCCCTTCGATACGATCTTATCAAGTCATCGAACTATAAAAAGGCGGAGCACTCGGTCTATTACATCCCCGCCCAGCGCGTCATGACCTTCGAGAATGGATGGCCCCGGAGGTTTTCAACCTACGACTCCTCCGTGCCCTACGTCATGCGGGAGTTCAGCGAGAGCCTCTTTCTTTACCTCGATCGGACCTATAGCTCGAATTCGAGTGGTACCCTGTTCCCGCATCCGAAGAGCCTCAAGGCCGTTCTGAAAAAATCCCTGGCCGATACGGTCTATCACGGTGCCACACTGGGGCTCGACAAATCCGGCACGCGGAAACGTCTTTTGTTGAGTCCCACCGCGGATGTCCATCTTCCTATGGCCGCCTGGTCCGCGGGACAGCGGGAGTTCACCCCCCTTGTGCTCAGCCTCAACATGCTCCTGCCCGCCGCGGCCAGAGGCAAACACGAGACGATCGACACGGTTATCATCGAGGAGCCGGAGATGGGTCTGCACCCCCGAGCCGTGGTGTCCTTCATGCTCCTGGTGATGGAATTGCTTGCACGGCAGTATAAAGTCGTACTTTCGACCCACTCCGTCACGATCCTGGAGACGATCTGGGCCTTGGGGCTCATGAAGGGTAGTCTGGACGGAGCGTCCCGGTTCTGCGCGCTGTTCAACCAAGGCCAGCCGAAAAACCTGAAAGAGATGGCGGAGTCCGTCCTGGGAATGTCGTACAAGGTGTATTTTTTTAAGCCCGGACCGAACGGCTCTGTGGCCGTCGACATATCCGGCATGGATCCCTCGGCTGTGCGGGACGAGGCGGATTGGGGAGGCCTTACGGAACACAGCACCCTGATCGCGGAGCTTGTCGCCGAGGGATCGACGGGGTACTCGGATTGACCGTCCCGTTCGACGGCTGTCCTTTCGAATCGAGCGTGCGGGCCGGGCTGGAGGCGGTCGAACCAAGGCATGCCAGCCTGTTTCGGCTAGTCAAAATTCGCGTCGCCGCTCTCCACAGCGTGAACATCGATGAGGCCTGCCGTCCTTCGTATCCTCGTTCTCTCCGCTGGGATTATGGCATATGGTATGTCCGTCGGGCGAGGCGACCGGAAACTCGAATCATTTTCGCCGAGGTGCATAAGGCTGAGGCCGGAGAGGTTTCCGTCGTGATCGGGAAACGGAGATGGCTGGAGGACCTGCTGTTCGGCGTTCGACTGCCGCCTGAGTCATGGTTCTGGATTCCAAGCGGAAGGCAGTTGATACCAAAGAATTCTGCGCAGTTCCGGCGGCTCGTGCAAAGCGGAATCCGCCTGATAAGCCGAGTCGACATCCCGACGGAATAACCATACGCCGAGTTTCCCATTCCGCAAGGATGAGGTGATCTCCCATATCCGGTTAATGCTTGGGACTCAAGCTAGTGGGGGTAGCGGAGAAGCGTCGCGCGGATGCGCGACCTTCGGAGCGAGGGGGAGCCGCTTCCAGGGAGGTGCGGGAATCTCCGTGCACCATGGATCGGCGCGGGAGCGGAGGCAGCCCGGGGGCCCGCGATTCCTCGTCATCCATGACGGTTCAGAATCGCTTCGCGATTCTGGCGCTTAATACAAGCGCCCATCCCTGGGCGCCTCGTGAAGGCCGATGCCGTCGTGCGCGATAGCGCACACGACAATCACTTCTACTCGGCAAACGATGCGAAGTGTCGTAGGACGTAGCGGGCTCCCGGGCTGCCGCAGCAGGACCCGCGCCGAAATCCTTCTACGCGGAGATTCCCGCACTATTACCGAAGGTGCTCCCCCAAATTTTGGAACGGCCGCCCCGATCGGGGGCGGCCGCCTTTTATTTCATTGCTTCGACTGCTTAGAACGGCCGCGTCGATCCGCTCGCGCGAATCGACGGCACGGAGCTCGGGCTTGCGCCCTCGCTCCGCGACTCTCAGCACATTTCCTCACGCCCGGATCAGAAGGGGCGTTCGGAAATGTACTTGTACTCCTTCCACCGGCGCTCGACCAGGGTCTTCTCCTTGGCCGCCAGGGTGTCCGCCCGGGCCTTGTCGGAATCCCGGAGGGTCTTGAACCGCACCTCGTTGTTCATGAACAGCTCGATCTTGGAGGTGTCGGGCTCCTTGGAGTCCAGCTGGAAGGGGTTCTTGCCCTCGGCGACCAGGCGCGGGTCGTAGCGGTAGAGCGGCCAGATTCCCGCCTCCACGGAGAGCTTCTGCTGGTTCATGCCCTTCATCATGTCGATCCCGTGCATGGCGCAGTGGGAGTAGGCGATGATGATGGACGGGCCGTCGTAGCTCTCCGCCTCCCGGAAGGCCTTGATGGACTGGGCCATGTTGGCGCCCATGGCGATGCTGGCCACGTACACGTAGCCGTAGCTCATGGCGATCATGCCGAGATCCTTCTTGCCGATGTCCTTGCCCGCCGCGGCGAACTTGGCCACCGCGCCGAAGGGCGTGGCCTTGGACATCTGGCCTCCCGTGTTGGAGTAGACCTCGGTGTCCAGCACGAGGAGGTTCACGTTCCGCCCCGAGGCGATCACGTGGTCCAGGCCGCCGAAGCCGATGTCGTAGGCCCAGCCGTCGCCGCCGAAGATCCACACGGAGCGGCGGATCAGGTGGTCCGCGACGGAGGACAGTTCCGACGCCCAGGCTTCCTTGACCTTGGCCAGCTCGGTCTTGAGCTTGGCCACGTCCGCCCGCTGGGCCTCGATGTCCGTGTCGTCCTTCTGGGGGTTGAAGAGGAGCTTGTTGGCCAGGCCGGGCTGGATGCCCTTGCCCTTGTACTCGGTCAGGATCTCCCGGGCGTAGGCGGAGAGCTTGTCCGCATTCAGGCGCATGCCGTACCCGAACTCCGCGGCGTCCTCGAAGAGGGAGTTGGACCATGCGGGTCCGCGTCCGTCGTCCCGGGTCGCGTAGGGGGTGGTGGGCAGGTTGCCGCCGTAGATGGAGGAGCAGCCCGTGGCGTTGGCCACCACCGCCCGGTCCCCGAAGAGCTGGGTCATCAGCTTGATGTAGGGGGTCTCGCCGCAGCCCGCGCAGGCGCCGGAGAACTCGAAGAGGGGCTGGCGCATGGCGATGCCCTTGGGGGTGGACAGGTTGAGGAGCTTGACGTCGGTGTTGGGGATCTTGAGGAAGTGCTCCCAGTTGGCGGCCTCGGCCTCGCGCAGGGGCAGCTGGTGCTCCATGTTGATGGCCTTGCGCCCGGGATTGGCCTTGTCCAGGACGGGACAGATGTTCACGCAGGCGCCGCAGCCGGTGCAGTCCTCGGGGGCCACCTGGAGGGTGGCCTTGAGGCCCGCGAACTCCTTGCCCTTGGCGTCCACGGACTTGAAGGTGGCCGGGGCCTTGAGGGCGTACTTGGGCTCGTAGGCCTTGAGGCGGATGACCGCGTGGGGGCAGACCATGGTGCAGTTGCCGCACTGGATGCAGAGGTCCTCATTCCACACCGGGATCTTCTCGGCGATGTTCCGCTTTTCGTACTTGGTTGTCCCGGTGGGGAAGGTCCCGTCCGCGGGCATCTGGCTGACCTTGAGGGCCGCTCCGCGGCCGGCGATGATCTCGCCCAGGACTTCCTTGACGAACTTGGGCGCGCTCGCGGGGACGGGGGGGGTCATCTTGAGCTTGCCCGCGGTCTTGCCGGGGTGCGTGACCTCCCGGACTTCCTGGAGGGCCAGGTCGATGGCGGCCAGATTCTTCTTGACCACGTCCGCGCCCTTCCGGGCGTAGGTCTTCTCGGTGTACTTCTTGACCAGCTTGATGGCCTCGGCGGTGGGAAGGACGCCGGAGATCTTGAAGAAGGCGGTCTGCATGACCGTGTTGACCCGGTTGCCCATGCCCGCGCGCTCGGCGATGTCCATGCCGTCGATCACGTAGAACTTGAGCTTCTTCTCCAGGATGGTCTTCTGGACCTCCACGGGGATGTGGTTCCAGACCTTGTCCGCCGGGAAGGGGGAGTTGAGCAGGAAGACTCCGCCGGGCTTGGCGTACGCGAGGACGTCCAGCTTCTCGATGTAGCTGAACTTGTGGAGGGCCACGAAGTCGGCTTTGGAGATCAGATAGGGCCTGCGGATGGGCTTGGGCCCGAAGCGCAGGTGGCTGACCGTGGAGGTGCCGGCCTTCTTGGAGTCGTACACGAAGTAGCCCTGGGCGAAGTAGTCCGTCTCGTCCCCGATGATCTTGATGGAGTTCTTGTTGGCCCCCACGGTTCCGTCGGACCCGAGGCCGATGAACACGCACTCCACGGTGCCCTGGGAGTCCAGGGTGAAGGAGGCGTCCACCGCGAGGGAGGTGCCGGACACGTCGTCGTTGATGCCCACGGTGAAGTGGTTCTTGGGCTGGGCCTTCTTGAGCTCGTCGAAGACCGCCTTCACCATGGCGGGGGTGAACTCCGCGGACCCGAGGCCGTAGCGGCCTCCGATGGTCTTGGGGTACTTCTTGAAGGGAGCGGTGCCCGCGGCCTGGGCTTCCCCGATGGCCGTCCGGACGTCCTCGTAGAGAGGCTCGCCGATGGAGCCGGGCTCCTTGGTGCGGTCCAGGACGGCGATGGCCTGGACGGTGGCGGGCAGGGCCTTGATGAAGTGCTCGACGCTGAAGGGGCGGAAGAGCCGGACCTTGAGGAGGCCCACCTTCTGGCCCTTCTTGACCAGGTACTCGACGGTCTCCTCGATGGGCTCCACTCCGGATCCCATTGCGATGACGACCTGCTTGGCGTCCGGGGCGCCCACGTAGTCGAAGAGCTTGTAGGGCCGGCCGGTGATCTTGCCCAGTTTGTCCATGTACTTCTGGACCAGGCCGGGGACCGCGTCGTAGAGCTTGTTCAGGGTTTCCCGGCTGGTGAAGTAGACGTCCGGGTTCTGGCTGGTGCCCCGGAGGGCGGGCTTCTCGGGGTTGAGGCCCCGGGCGCGGTGGGCGCGGACGAACTTGGAATCGATCATCTTCCGCATCACGTCCTGGGAGAGTTCTTCCACCTTCTGGACTTCGTGGGAGGTGCGGAAGCCGTCGAAGAAGTGCAGGAAGGGGACCCGGGCTTCCAGGGTGGCGGCGTGGGCCACCAGGGCCAGGTCCATGACCTCCTGGACGTTGGCGGAACCGAGGATGGCCCAGCCGGTCTGGCGGGCGGCCATGACGTCCTGGTGGTCTCCGAAGATGGACAGGGCGTGGGCGGCCACGGCCCGGGCGGCGATATGGAACACCGCGGGGGTGGCTTCCCCGGCGATCTTGAACATGTTCGGGATCATGAGGAGAAGGCCCTGGCTGGCGGTGAAGGTGGTGGTCAGGGCGCCGGTGGTCAGGGAGCCGTGGACGGCGCCGGAGGCGCCGGCTTCGGACTGGAGTTCCACGACCTGGGGCACGGTGCCGAAGATGTTCTTGCGGCCCTGGGCGGAAAACTCGTCCGCGAGCTCTCCCATGTTCGAGGAGGGGGTGATCGGGTAGATCGCCACGACTTCGGAACAGGCATGGGCTACATGGGCGGCGGCGGTATTGCCGTCGATCATGACCTGGTTCTTCTTGGTGGGCATGTTGGATCCTCAGGATAGGGGTGTGGGGTCCGGCAACCGCCGGACGCCCTTTATAGTATGCCCTTTCGGGATTTATATCAAGCGGAGAGATCGGAATCCGCTTGCGAAAAGATAAATTCGTATCTATAATTTTGTTAGTTTTGCGGATTCATCCCCTGCACCGCCTTCCGGATACGCCGTAGCCCTTTGCATCGGGATCCATAGGCTGTAGTATGGGTCTGCCTCCGCATCAAGGCCGGAGGACGTTCCGTACGGATGCATCCGGAGGGTTATCATGAATAGACTGAGGTTCAAGGCCATCATCCGCATGGTCGCCGTCAGCCTCGGCGCGGCCGTCGTCATGAGGGCCTTCCTGGCCCTGTTCCTTGCCCGGGACCCCTCATCGATCCTGGACGGCCTGGGATCCTTCTCCGCCATCGTCGCGATCCTCATGACCGCCTCCGCCCTCTGGATCTACGCCCTCCTGGGACCCCTGGTGCGGGCCGCCGCCAAGGGCGCCTACGGAACTCCCCTGACTCCGGAGGAGAAGGAAGCCGCCGCGGCCGCGGGGTACCGGATTCCGACCGCCGTGACCGTCGTCCTGGTCCTGGCCTTCCTCGTGGGTCCCGTGGTGTCCATGGGCTCCAACGCCCTGTCCGGAACCGCCCGCTACTCCGCGGTCGAGACGACCCTCATCGTGCTTCTGAACCTCTCCTTCGGCCTCATGGCCCGCACCCACATCACCGAATCCATCGAGGGTGTCCTCTCCGAGGCTGTCGGAACCCTGGGCATCCATGTCCTGCCCGCGGGAGCCCGGAAGCGGGGGCTCCGGAGCCGCCTGGTCCTGGCCGGAATCTCGGGGGTCTTCCTGGCCCTCTTCCTCCTGGCGGTCTCCGGAATGGGCTATATCCGGAGCCTCTCCCGGGGCTTCCAGAAT
This sequence comes from Treponematales bacterium, assembly GCA_041738475.1. Classification (GTDB taxonomy): domain Bacteria; phylum Spirochaetota; class Spirochaetia; order Treponematales; family UBA12059; genus JAAYUR01. Next base: position 281 of record JBGSPT010000141.1, on the reverse strand, counting down.
CCGGAAGCCTTCCAGACCCGGTACGCCCTGGAGACGGGCATCGTCGTCCTGCTGGTGCTGGCCTGGACCGGGTGGGTCCTCGCGCGGCTGGCCCGGAACGTGGCCGCGGACATCGGGTCCGTGACCGGTCAGATCCACGAGATCGCAGAGGGCAGGGGCGACCTGAGCCGAAAGGCGAACATCCACAGGACCGACGAGATCGGGTATCTGACCGAATCCTTCAACCGCTTCCTATCCGGTCTGGAAACCCTGGTCGGCAAGGCCCGCGCCGCCGCCGCGGC
>JBGSPT010000408.1:0-2401 GCA_041738475.1 Treponematales bacterium | reverse complement strand
CCAGGCGGTGCCGGATCCAGCGGTCCAGGGGCGACATCTCCGCGGTCCCCGGCGCCAGGAGCTCCCGTCCCTCCAGGTTCCCCAGAATGTACCGGGAGGCGTTCCAGACCTTGTTGGCGAACTTGGAGCCCAGCTTGAAGTCCTCCTTGTCGATGAGGACGTCCTGGGAGGCGGTGAACATGAAGGCCAAGGTAAAACGGAGGGCATCCGCCCCGTACTCGTCCACGATCTCCAGGGGGTCGATGCCGTTCCCCAGGGACTTGGACATCTTGCGGCCCTGCTTGTCCCGGATCAGGGTGGTGATGCACACGTCCCGGAAGGGAGTCCGCTCCATGAACTCCATTCCCGCCATGATCATCCGGGCCACCCAGAAGAAGATGATGTCATACCCGGTCACCAGGACGCTGGTGGGGTAGTATTTGCGGAGATCCGCGGTGTCCTTGGGCCAGCCCAGGGTGCTGAAGGGCCAGAGCCAGGAGGAGAACCAGGTGTCCAGGACGTCCTCGTCCTGGGTCAGTTCCGTGGACTTGCAGTACGGGCACTCCAGGGGATCTTCCCGGGCCACCACGGTCTTGCCGCAGTGGGCGCAGTACCAGGCGGGGATCCGGTGCCCCCACCAGAGCTGGCGGCTGATGCACCAGTCCCGGATGTTCGTCAGCCAGTGCTCGTAGGTGTTCTCCCAGCGCTGGGGGTAGAACCGGACGTCCCCGTCCCGCCAGACCTTGAGGGCCTTGTCCGCCAGGGGCTTCATCTTCACGAACCATTGCTCCGAGAGGAAGGGCTCCACCACGGTGTGGCAGCGGTAGCAGTGCCCCACGGAGTGGCTGATCTTCTCCTCCCGGACGAAGAGCCCCGAAGCCTCCAGGTCCGCGACCACGGCCTTCCGAGCTTCCTTGACGGTCATGCCCCGGTACTTGGCCGGAGCCGCGTCGGAAAGCCTGCCGTCCGGGGTCAGGACGTTCACCCGCTCCAGGTTGTGGCGGTTTCCCACCTCGAAGTCGTTGGGGTCGTGGGCGGGGGTGATTTTCACGAGGCCCGTCCCGAATTCCCGGTCCACGTAGGAGTCCGCGATGATCGGGATGCACCGGTCCGTCAGGGGCAGCTTCACGGTCTTGCCGATCAGGGCCGCGTAACGCGGGTCCTCGGGGTGGGCGGCCACCGCGGTATCCCCCAGGAGGGTCTCCGGCCGGGTGGTCGCGATCTCGATGTAGGTCTTCCCGTCCAGGACGGTCCAGCCGGCCTCGGGGCCCGGGGCCGGGGGATCCACGATCTCGTAACGGATATGGTACATCCCGCCCGCCTCGTCGGCGTGGTCCACCTCGTCGTCCGCCAGGGCGGTCCCGCAGGAGGGGCACCAGTTCACCAGGTACTCGCCCTTGTACACCAGGCCCCGCTCATAGAGGGTGACGAAGACTTCCCGGACGGCCTTGGACAGGCCCTCGTCCAGGGTGAAGCGCTCCCGGGTCCAGTCGCAGGAGGACCCGATCTTCTCGAGCTGCTTCTTGATGATGTCGTGGTGCTCGTTGGCGACCTTCCAGGTCTCCTCCACGAACTTCTCCCGGCCCAGATCCCTGCGCAGGATGCCCTGGGACCGGAGCTTTTTCTCCACCACGTGCTGGGTGGCGATGCCCGCGTGGTCGCTCCCGGGGACCCAGAGTGTCGGCCGCCCGAGCATCCGGTTGTACCGGATGGCGATGTCCTGGAGGGAGTTGTTGAGGCCGTGTCCCATGTGGAGGACGCCGGTGACATTGGGGGGAGGGATGACGATGACGAAGGGCTTCTTCCCGGGTTCCCCCGCGGGCCGGAAGTGGCCTGCGGATTCCCAGGACTCGTAGATGCGGTCCTCGAATTCCTTCGGTGCGTAGGCTTTCGCGAGTTCGATGGCTTTCATGGGCGTTCCCTTCGTCGCTGCGATCCCTCCGCGCCGCAGGTCGGGCGGGCGCAGGGCGCGAATAGGGAGAAACTCTACCAAAATACGGGGATAAATTCAAAGGGGACGGGGAAAAAGGGGGATCAATACCCCGGATCAGCCCGGCGCACCGTTCGCAGCAGGATCTCCCGTAACGCCGCCGGGTCCTCCACCATGGCGGAGTGCCCGACATGTTCCAGGATTTCCAGGGATCCCTTCGGGAAGTCCGCCGCGGTCGCCCGGGCCATGGCCTCGGTGACGATGGCGTCCCTCCGGCCCCAGACCACCAGGACGGGGCCGGGATACTTCCCGCAGTCCCCGGAGCGGTCGAACCGGGCCAGGGCCCGGGCGTTCCCGGCAAAGGACTGGGGGTTCATGCGCAGGGCCTCGTCGGTGAGCGCGTCCAGGAAGTCGGGATCCTCCAGCGTGGGGCAAACCGCCCCCAGGGCCGAACGCAGGAGTGCCCGGTCCGACTTGAAGCGCTCGATGGCC
>JBGSPT010000367.1:0-3450 GCA_041738475.1 Treponematales bacterium | reverse complement strand
CTGGGCGTAGTCCGGCCAGCCCCATATCCCGAGCTCCCCGGGCAGGTCCGACCCCCGGGCGGCCAGGCTCCGTTCCAGGGCGGCCCGGATGGCCTCGGGGGACTCGTCCGCCCCGGGGAGCCGGGCGTCGTCGGCCCCGGCCTTCCGGATCAGGAGCTCCGTCACGGCCCCTTCCAGCATCAGCCCCGCCTCGTCCTGGAGGGCGTCCAGGGGGATGTAGGCGACATTCCCGTTGGTCTTGGGATTGGGGGAGTTGACGACCCCGACCACGACCGCGTCGATCAGCTGGTTCACGTGCCGGACGGAGCCCGAGGGATCCTTGATGTCGATGACCGTGGAGATGCGTACGTCCATCCGGCCCGAGGCGGCCAGGATGCCCCACAGCCGGTCCCGTTCCTCCGGGCTAATGTCGTCCTTGAGGGCCAGCTTCTCCTCCTCCGGGGCCCGGGCGGCCGCGCCCGGGGTCGAGAAGAGGCCCTTCGCCTCCGGATCGGCCGGCGCGGGACCGTAGAGGCTCCGGACGAAGGCCCTGTCCTCCTCCGAGGCCGCGGCGCCCAGGATCTCCTCCTCGAACTCCGGCCGGGTCGGCCGGGACGGTATGCCGACGCGGAGTTTCTCCGCCGCCCGGGTCCCCACCGCCAGCTCGGGAGCCCCGGACCGGGGGAAGCGGCCGGCTTCTAGGTACCCGGGGTAGCGCAGGAGCCGGACTTCGTCTTCAGGGTCCACGGCGTTGAAGAAGAGGGGCGCGGTTCCCGCCCGGGAGTACAGGGTGCCGGTGAAGACGAAGCGGGGGGCGGAGTCGTAGCCCGCCTCAGCCAGGACGGCGGCCAGGGGCTCCCAGCCCTGGAAGCCCTCGTACATGGGAAGCTCGTCCTTTATCTCGTAGTAGGCCCGGGACTGCAGCTTGGCGGCCCCCATCTCGTAGGCCACGATGTTCCGGCGGGATTCGAGGTTCATCCCCAGGATCCATCCGTCCATGAAAATGTACAGGGCCGCGCTGATCGCCACCGCGGCGGTGGTGATGATCGTCTTGACCCGGTGGCGCCCCAGGTTCCGGAGCGCCATGCCCGCGATGTCGCGGAAGGCCGAGGCCTTCATCGGAGGGTCTCCGTCTCGACCCGGCCGTCCCGGAGCTCCACCAGCCTCCGGGCGTAGTCCATGACCATCCGGTCGTGGGTGGAGAAGAGGAAGGTCGTGCCCTCCCGGCGGTTCAGGTCCAGCATGAGCTCCAGGACCTCCCGGCCGGTCTTGGAGTCCAGGTTGGCCGTGGGCTCGTCCGCCAGGATCAGGGCGGGCTTCTTGACCAGGGCCCGGGCTATGGCGACCCTCTGCTGCTGGCCCCCGGACATCTCCTTGGGGCGCCTGCGGGCCATGTCCCCGAGTCCGACCTCCTCCAGGGCTTTTTCCGCCTCCGCCCGGGCCTCCCCGGGGTTCCGGCCCAGCAGGACCAGGGGCAGGCTGACGTTCTCCAGGGAGGTCAGCACCGGGATCAGGTTGTAGGCCTGGAAGATGAAGCCGATGCTCCTGCGCCGCAGGAGGGCCAGGTCCTTCCGGGAGAGCTTGGAGACGTCCGTACCTCCCACCGCCACGGTGCCCCCGGTGGGCATGTCCAGACAGCCGACCAGGTGTAGGAAGGTGGACTTCCCGCTCCCCGAGGGGCCCGCCACTGCGGCGAACTCCCCCGCCTCGAAGGATAGGCTCACGCCCCGGAGGGCGTTCACCGTGATGCCGTTCACGGCGTAGTCCTTGGTCAGGTCCTGGGTCTTCACTACCGTCATATAGCGCCTCCCGGTATCGCCGATCTTTATTGTCCTATTATACTAGTACAAACATAATTGAACTAGTACATTGTGTCAAGTGACTGTCTGCGGAAAAAACCGGATTCGGGCGGAATCCTGGACAAATCGTCACGGTATCCTTTCCCGGTACGGAACCTTATCCCGGCCCCGGAGCATCGATCGTCCCGGGCGGAACGGCCCCCTTCCACCCTGCGCCCGGTCTACAGGCTTCGAGGACCCGGCGCAGAGCAAGCGCCAAGTCCATGTCCGGGCTCAGGGTCCAGACGAGGAGGGCTCCTTCCATCGCGGCCATCAGGACCCACGGATCTCCTCCGAACAGGCCGTGCAGAAGGCGCCGATGTTCCTGTACGATCTTCATGGTTTCAGCCAAGGTTTCGGGGTAGCGGACCAGGGATTGGAAGAAGAGGGCGTACCAGCGGCGCAGTCCCTCCCGGCCCTGCCGCTCCGCGAAGACCGCCAGCTCTTCGGCAAGGGCTCCCGGATCCGTCGCCCCGGCGGAGGAACCGCGTCTCCGGAAGAAGTCCAGGATCAGGCGGTTCGCCGCCTGGAAGAGCAGGTCTTCCTTGTCCCGGAAGTGCCGGAAGAGCAGGGCCTCGCTCACGCCGGCCGCCCGGGCAAGTTCCGCGGTTCTCACGGATTCCAAGCCCCGGGATTCCAGGAGTCCCGCCGCCGCTTCCAGGATCTGTTCCCTGCGGCCGTCTTTGGTCAAACGCTCTGCCATGGCAGGTATATTAGTAAGTGCTTACTTAATAGTCAAGGAGCTTCCCCAGGAAGCCGAGTCCTCGCCGGTACGGATCGGTCCGGCAGGTACCGCGGCCGGGGCGTTCGAGGCGGATCGCAGGGAAAAAAACGGGCGAGCGCGGCGATAAAGGTCGGGCCGGAGCCCGGATAGGGCGCGCCGTAAAGCCCGAAGGCGATCCGCCGCGGATCCTGAATCGATCGGGAACGGAAGCCGGCGCGGTGAAATCCGTTTCCCCGCTGCCGCCGGCATTCCTTTTCCGAAGGGTTGACGCGTCGCCGCCTCGTCCTTGGGGACTAGGATCGCCCGGCGGCGTGTGCATATCGTTATATCCGGGCTAGTTTTTCATGAAACACGCCGTTTCCGCGCTTCCCAATCCGAAGGGGAAGGCGTATCATGCCCCCGCCGAATACGAAGTAAGGAGGACACCCTATGCTCGCCATAGCCGTAACCTACAAGGCCAAGCACGGGAAGCGCGAAGAGGCGCTCCGGGCGGCCCGTATCTGCTCCGAAAAGACCCGCCGCGAGGTCGGGAATGAGGACTACACCTTCTACGCGGGGATCGACGACGACAGGACCTTCTTCCTCTTCGAGCACTGGGAAAATCGGGAGGCCCTGGATTCTCATCTGAAAGCCTCCCACCTGGCGGAGTTCCGGGCGGCCCTGAAGGATCTCCTGGAGGCGCCGCCGGACATACGGATCTACGAGGTGTCGTCCTTCAAGCGCGGCCTCTAGCGTCACGGGGCTGTCCAAAAAGCTCGGTTAGCTTTTTCGACACCCCGCACGACACCGAGCTTTGCTCGGCGATCCGCAGTCTAGACGGCCCGGAAGGCCGCGAAGAGGGCCCGGGCCAGGTCCGGGGCGGAGGCTGCGGGGCACCGGAAGGACGCGGCGTCGGGATCCTCCGACGGA
>JBGSPT010000337.1:0-11657 GCA_041738475.1 Treponematales bacterium | reverse complement strand
CCCTGGCGGCGGGGGCAGGGACCGCGTCGGCCGTCTGCGCCCCGGGAATCCGCAGGGCGGCCAGGAGCTCCGGGGAGAGCAGGGCCGCGAAGGCGGCGTAGAGCTCCGCGAGGTCGATGTCCTGGAGGGCCGCTGAGAGGTCCGGTGTTCCCGCGCCGGTCAGGTTCCGGCAGAGGGTCCCGTAGCGCCCCGTCTCGTCGTCCTCCACCTCGTGGACGTCCAGGAAGATTTGGCTCTCGTACCCGTTCAAGGCCAGGTGCAGGCCCTTGGCCGCCACGTCCTTGGAAGGGCGCAGGTACCACAGCTCGCTCCGCTGTTCCCGGAAGACGAGGAAACGTCCGTCCTTGACGGAAAGGCCCAGGGCCTCGGCCAGGGACTTCTGGACGTGGCGTTTCGATCCGTCCGGCAGGATCTCGGCGAAATAGGCGGAGTCCTTGATCCAGCCCGAGGCTCGCCCGTAGGCGTTGTTGTAGGCCACCAGGGCGCGCTCTCCCCCGGCGCGGTTCGAGTACGCGAAGACGTTTTGGTTGACCGTCCCCTGTTCGTCCCAGAGGTCGAAGAGCAGGAAGTCGTCCACCCCGGAGAAAAGGTGGCGCCGCTTCAGGATCGGGAAGATCTCCCGTTCGTGCCGGGCCACGAGGCCCGCGTCGGGGACCTCGTCCCGGTAGGCGCGGCGGTACTCCATCCCGTACTTCTCCTCGAAGCCCTCCACCTGTCCGTGTCCGAACATGGGCAGGCCCGGCAGGGTGGCCATCAGGGTGCAAACCCCGAAGTACTTGTCCCCCTTGCCGAACTGGGCCACCGCGGTCTCCTCGTCCGGGTTGTTCATGAAGTTGACGAAGCGCTTGAGGATGCGCTTGTCGAACTCCTGGGTGTTCTTGATGGTTTCCTTGAACTTGGCGTTCTCTTCCTTCTTGAGCATGTTCATGAAGGCCGAGTTGTACACCCGGTGCATGCCCAGGGTCCGGACGAAATACCCCTCCATCATCCAGAAGGCCTCGGCCAGGAGCAGGGTGTCCGGGGCGTCCCGGGCGCAGCGGTCCACCACCTGGCGCCAGAACTCCTCGGGTATCCGCTCGTCGAAGTCCTTGCGCGACAGGGCGTGCTCCGCCCGGGAGGCAATATCCCCCCCGGAGCCGGGCTCGGGGTACCAGAGCCGGCGGAAATGCCGCTTGGCCAGGACCATGGCGGCGTCGAAGCGGATGATCGGGAAGGCCCGGGCCACGTGGAGGATCCGCTCCGCCACCGCCTCCCGGGCTTCGGGCTTGAGGAAGTCGATCTGGGCGGTATCGTTCCAGGGCATGCCGGTCCCGTCGTTGCCGTGATAGATGTACCGGGTGTCCCCGGTTCGGAAGTCCACGCGCTTGAAGACCACGGCGGCGTCGGAGCGGTTGTAGTAGTGGTCCTCCAGCCAGATGCCCACGGAGGGGTCGGCGGAAAGGTTCTCCCCGTTGAATGTGTAGCCCGGGAAGGGCGGATGCCCGGACTGGATGAAGAGGTCCGGCCGGTTCCGCACCCATTCGGAGTCGATGCCCGTGTGGTTGGGGACCATGTCCGCGGCCAGGCGGATGCCCCGCCAGGCGCAGCGCTCCCGGAGGCTGTGCAGGGAGGACCAGCCCCCAAGCTCCCCGGCTATCTCGTAGTCGAAGAGGCTGTAGGCGCTGGCCGCGGCCTCGGGATTGCCGCAGAGCTGCTTGATCCTCCTGCTGGCGTCGGACCTCTCCCAGAGGCCGATGAGCCACAGGGCGTTGAAGCCCCGGGAGGCCAGGATGTCCAGCTCCTCGTCGGGAATCAGGTCCAGGCGGTCGATGGTCCGGCCGTAGGCGACCGAGAGCTGGTGCAACCATACCAGGACGCTCTTGGCCAGCATCACCACCCGGGGCATCCAGTCCTTGTCCTCGGTGAAGCGCTCGTACTCGTGTTCCATGCCCTCGTAGACGTAGACCCGGGAGGGTCCGGGGCCCGGGAAGAAGGGTTTCTCCTCCTCCTTGATCATGTCCAGGCCGCCCAGGATCCGGGCAAGGAGGGGCCCGAGGAGGAGGCCCCAGTTCCGGCGCATGTAGTCCAGCTGTCCCGGCAGGGAATAGGGCGAGGCTTCCACGGGACAGCGGAGGAGCTTGACCAGGGGCCGCTGTTCCGGCCCGAAGACCGGCAGTCCGTCGAAAAAAGTCTCCAGGCTTTCCAGGGCCGGCAGGTAACCGGCGTCTTTCCTGAGAGCCGAATCGTCGAAGAGCTCCCGGAAAGGTTCGAAGGCGGGATTGTCGTTGGCCAGCTTCAGGAGTAGAAGCTCCTCCAGGGCCAGGACCCGATTGGGCACGCCGTCCGTCGATCCGGCCAGCCAGGCCGCCTCGTCCGCCTTGCCCCTGTACACATCCCGGGGCGGGAACTCCTTGGTGAAGGCCAGGAGGAGGGCATCCGCATGGGTCTTGCCCACGGACTTCTCCATCGCCGCCAGGGCCCGGACGAAGGCGTCGGGGGCCACGGATTCCCGGAACTTGGCGCAGACGAAATGGAGGATCTCGTCCACCAGTCCCATGGCGTTGAGGCGCCCCGCCTTTACGGAACGCTCCGGGTGGGCCTGGACCGCGGGGCGGGAGTTCAGGGACCGAGCCAGGACCCGGGAGGCGTAGAAGTTGGGGAAGATGACGTTTCCGGAGAGCTGGAAGAGGCTTTCTTCCAGATTGTGCTCCGCCCGCAGGGCTTTTCGTACATGAAATTCCATCGCCGGACCGCACGGCCGGGGGGACGGGCGTTCCCGGCCCTCGAAGGCCGCAAGCCGCACGACGATACCGAATCGTTTCGTCATAGCACCCCCCTTACTCGATCATAGCCGAACGGGGGGACGGGGACAAGGCGCGGCCCAATCGTCCTTTTTTTACCTTGACAGATCTAATATATCAGGTGAAGATATTGTCAAGACGGCATGAATTTTCTCCTCAAAGAAACAAGAGTGAGGGAAATTTCTGCCCGAAACCGGGAATCCTGGGATTCCCGGAACCATTTCAAAGGGACTTCGAGTCCCGGGAGGCTTCGATGCGGAAATTCGCCGCAGTCATCCTCGCGCTCGCCCTGATAGCATCCGCGGGCGCCCAGGACAAGGTCATCAAGATCGGGACCCTCTTCCCGATGACGGGCCCCGTCGCCACCGCCGGCCAGAGGTGCCAGGCGGCGGTCGAGACCGTCGTAGACATCATCAACGGCGTGTACCCGGACCTGGACCTGCCCATCGCCAAGAAGGCGGGGCTCCTGGACGGATACAAGATCGAGCTCGTGAAGGCGGACCACCAGGGCAAGCCCGACGTGGCCAAGTCCGAAGCCGAGCGCCTCTACGGGCAGGAGGGCGTCTTCGCCGTCATCGGCTCCTACAACTCCTCCGCCTCCAAGCCCGCCAGCGCCGTGGCGGAGCGCCTCTCGAAGATCTTCATGTGCGGCGCCTCCAGCTCCGCGGCCCTGACCGAACGGGACCTCAAGTACTTCTTCCGCCTGGCCCCCACGGACCGCATCGAGGCCATGGAATTTGTCCACTGGTTCGACGAGCTCAACAAGTCCAAGAAGGCCGGTATCAAGACCGCAGGGGTCATCTACGAGAACTCGGAGTTCGGCAAGCACGCCGCGGACGAGGCCAAGACCCACGCCCAGAAGGCGGGTTACAAGGTCGTGGCGGACGTCGCCTTCACCGCCGGGGCCACCAACCTGAACTCCGAGATCCAGAAGCTCAAGGCCGCCAATCCCGACGCCCTCTTCGGTGCAGTCCTGGGGGCGGACTACTCCCTCATGATACGGACCATGAAGCAGTTCAAGTGGAAGCCCAAGGTCGCCATCAATTTCTGCTCGGGCTACCAGGACCAGAAGATCAACGAGCAGCTGGGCAAGGACGGCTGGGGCTTCATGGGCTCCGCGGGCTACACTCCCGAGTTCGGCGCACGGTTCATGAAGGGCGTCGCCCCCGTGGAAGCGTACTATATGAAGAAGGTCGGGGTGCCCTTCGACTCCAACTCCATCCAGGAGGCCGTGGCCATGTACGTCCTGGCCCTGGCCATCGAAAAGGCCGGAACCCTGGACACCGAGAAGGTCGCCGAGGTCCTGCGAACCGCCACCTTCGACAGCCCCCTGTCCATGGGCGGAAAGGTCAAGTTCGAGTCCCCGGGCGGACAGAACATCCTGGCCGCCAGCGTGATCTCCCAGCTTCAGGACGGAGCCTATAAGACCGTGTTCCCCTACGAGTATAAGGACGCGGCCCCGATCTATCCGATCCCGAAGTGGTAATCTGAGTTTCCGGGGGCCGGCCGGCGGCCGGCCCCGTTTTTCCGCGCAGCCATCCCTTCCTGCGAGGTTTACGGACTATGTCGTTATTCTTTCAGGTCATACTGGACGGCCTCTGGGCCGGTCTGCTCTACGGCCTCATCGCCGCGGGCTTAAGCCTCATCTGGGGCGTCATGGACGTGCTCAACTTCGCCCACGGCGACTTCCTAATGGTGGGAATGTACGTCTCCTTCTTTCTGGGCTTTCTGTTCAAGGCGGATCCCCTGGTTTCCTGGATCGCCTCCGGGATCTTCCTCTTCCTCTTCGGGATGCTCACCTACAAGCTGATCATCTCCCGGATCCTGGGAAAGGCGATGGCGCCCCTCCTGGCGACCTTCGGCCTTTCCATGATGGTGAAGAATTTCGTCCTCAACCGGTTTTCCCCGAACTTCCGCATCCTGGAATCCACCATCCTGGAGGGCCGGTCCTTCATGGTCGGGGACGTGATCGTGCCCCTGCCCCAGTTCGTGACCTCACTCTTCGCCCTGGCGGTGCTGGGGCTCCTCTATTGGATGCTGACCCGGACCCGCTTCGGCTGGGCCGTCCAGGCCACGGCCCTGGACGGGGAGGCCGCCCGCCTCATGGGGGTCAACACGGAAAAGATCTTCCTCCTGGTCTTCGGCATCGGGGGGGCCTGCGTGGGGATCGCGGGAGGGCTCCTGCCCTCGTACCTGGCCACCCACCCGGACGTGGGGACCCTCTTCGGCCTGATCGCCTTCATGATCGTGGCCATGGGCGGGTTCGGGAGCGTGCCCGGAGCCCTGGTGGCCGCGGTCATGGTGGGCCTCATCGAGTCCCTGGCGGGCTTCTACATCGGCCCGGTCTACAAGTACATAGCGGTCTTCGGGATCTATCTCGTCGTCATCCTCATCCGGCCCAAGGGCCTCTTCGGGTGGTGAGCCATGGACTACAAGAAACTGCCGTCCAAGTACGGCTGGCCCCTGCTCCTTGCCGCCCTGACTGCCCTGCCCCTGTTGGGGTTCGTGGGTCCCGGGTTCTCCTCCCACGTCCTCATCACCGTCCTCCTGACCGCGGCCATGGCCCAGGCCTGGAATCTGATCGGGGGCTACGGCGGACAGGTCTCCTTCGGGCACTCGGTCTTCTTCGGGATCGGGGCCTACGGGGCGGCCTTCGCGGTCTGCGTGGGCAAGACCAGCCCCTGGCCGGGAATGATCGTCGGAGCCGTCCTGGCGGCGGTCACCGCGGTGATCGTCAGCTATCCCTGCTTCAAGCTAAAAGGCCACTACTTCGCCATCGCAACCTTCGCGGTGGTGGAGATCTTCAACCGGGTCTTCATGATCTGGGACTGGGTGGGCGGAGCCGTGGGCCTGGACTACACGATCCTGGAGGACGGGTGGCGCAACTTCACCTGGTCCGTGGACAAGCGGGGCTACTACCTGGGCGCCCTGGCCCTCTTCGCCCTGGTCTTCACGGTCACTCGGATCATCGAGCGTTCCCGGTTCGGCTACTACCTCCGGGCAGTCCGGGAGGGACAGGAAACCGCCGAATCCCTGGGGGTCAACTCCACGGGGGTCAAGCTGACGGCCATGGCTCTGTCCGCCTTCCTGGCGGCCCTCTGCGGGGCCTTTTTCGCCCAGTACAACTTCCGGGTGGATCCGCCCATGGTGATGAGCCTGGACATGTCCATGAAATTCGTGCTGGTCGCCATCCTGGGCGGCATCGGGACCTTCTGGGGGCCCTTCCTGGGCGCCCTGGTGCTGATACCCCTGCAGGAGTACACCCGGGCCTATCTGGCAAAACTCGGCTCGGGGATGGACCTGATCATCTTCGGGCTCATCATCATCCTGATGATGGTCTACCAGCCCGGCGGCATCATGGGCATCCTGACCGGTTCCCGCAAGCGCCAGGCCCGGCTCCGGGCGCGCCTGGCGGCGGAAGGGGGTGCCCGATGAGCACCCTGCTAGAGGTGAAGGGCGTCTCGATGAAGTTCGGCGCCCTCCTGGCCAACAAGGACGTGTCCTTCGACGTGGAGGAGGGGGCCATCGTCGGCCTCATCGGCCCGAACGGGGCGGGCAAGACCACCCTGTTCAACTGCGTGGCGGGATTCTACAAACCCTCCGCGGGTTCCATCCGGTTCCGGGGCGAGGAGATCGCGGGCCTGCCCTCGTACAAGGTGGCCCGGAAGGGCCTGGCCCGGACCTTCCAGGTCGTGCGGCCCCTCAAGGAGATGTCGGTATTCGAGAACATCCTGGTCGGGGCCTACCTGGGCCACCCGGACAACCGGCATGCCCGGAAGGTGGCCGAGGAGTGCCTGGAGATCTGCTTCCTCCAGGACTGGCGGGACTGGCCGGCGGGGGACATGACCATCGGCAACAAGAAGCGGCTGGAGGTCGCCCGCGCCCTGGCCACCTCGCCGAGGATGATCCTCCTGGACGAGGCGGTCGCGGGGCTCACCAGCACCGAGGTCCGGGAGATGGTGGAGGTGATCAAGCGCCTCAAGGCCAACGGGCTCACGGTCCTCATGGTGGAGCACATCATGGAGGCCATCATGCCCATCGCCGACAAGGTTGTGGTGCTGGCCTCGGGGGAGAAGATCGCGGAAGGGGCCCCGAAGGACATCGTCCGGGATCCCGAGGTCATCACCGCATACCTCGGCAAGAAATACGCCGAGTCCATGGACAAGGGGGCCGGGGCATGAGCGGCGAAATCCTTCTCGAGGTCAAGGACATCCGATGCGGGTACGACGGGGTTCCCGTGATCCACGGGATCTCCCTGGAAGTGCGCTCCGGCGAGATCGTAGCCATCATCGGGGCCAACGGGGCGGGCAAGTCCACCACCATGCGGACCATCGCCGGCCTCATGCACCCCCTGTCGGGCGGCATCCGCTTCGACGGGGCGGACATCACCAAGGCCCCGGCCTACTCGATCGTGGCCCGGGGCCTGGCCTACGTGCCCGAGGCTCGGCGGCTCTTCTCCAAGCTCTCGGTGCGGCAGAACCTGGAGATGGGGGCCTTCACGGTCAAGGACCGGGGCGAGGTCGCCTCCCGGCTGGACCGGGCCTTCCGGCTCTTCCCGGTGCTGAAGGACAGGGCGTCCCAGATAGCCGAGACCCTGTCCGGGGGCGAACAACAGATGTGCGCCATAGCCCGGGGACTCATGTCGAACCCCAAGCTGATCATGCTGGACGAGCTCTCCCTGGGACTCCAGCCGAGCATCGTGGAAAAGGTCCTGGAGACGGTCGTGGAGATCCGCAAGCAGGGTATCACCGTCCTGCTCGTCGAGCAGCTGGTCCAGGAGGCCCTGGAGATCTCGGACCGGGGCTACGTCATCCAGACCGGGGCCATCGTGCACCAGGGCACTGCCGCGGAGCTCCTGGCTTCCCCGGAGGTGCGGAAGGCGTACATGGGCATGTAGCGCCAGGTTTGAGAGCCGCCATGCGGCTCTCAACCGTGGCGGCGCTGAAGCCCGGAGGGCTTCAGCGATTACCAGGAGGCACGGCGACGAAGCCCTTCGGGCTTCGTCGATTTACAGTAGGCGCGGCGCTGAAGCCCGGAGGGCTTCAGCGATTTACAGTAGGCGCGGCAACGAGGCCCGAAGGGCTTCGGCGATTAAGTGTTTCCATTTCAGCGTTGCCTTGCCCTTGCGCGTAAACGGCGGCGGGCGCATACTTTCCCGATGCGGAGCGGCGCGGGGTTTTTATCGATCTTCCTTGTTTACTTTCTCGTCTTGGCGTTCATTCCTCGGAATGGTTACTCTCAGATCAAGCACACGGAACCGGGCAGCCACACGCTTGCAATCTCCGTGAACGGCTTGGAGCGGACCTATATAGTCCATGTTCCTGCCGCCTACAGACCGCAGACGCCCTCGCCGTTGGTGATCATGCTGCATGGGGGCGGGGGAACCGCCAGAGCCGCGATGTGGGAGACCGGTTGGACGGCAAAGGCCGAAAAAGAGGGGTTCTTGGTCGTCTTCCCCAACGCCTTGGCGCGCGATCCCTCACGACAAAGCCACTTTTCCAGCAATCCGCAGCTCTGGAACGACGGCTCCGACCGGTTTTATCCCGGTCAGAAAGCTCCTGACGATGTAGGTTTCATCGCCGCCATTCTCGACGATCTTGCCGTCAGGTTCGCACTGGACGAGCGACGGGTTTTCCTCACCGGCTTCTCCAACGGCGCCTCCATGAGCTTTCGCGTCGGTGCGGGATTGTCGGATCGTATCGCCGCGATAGCGCCCGTCGCGGGGGCACTGTGGTTTGAACCTCCGAAGTTTCGGTACCCGATTTCCCTGTGCTACATCACGGGTACGGCCGATCCGCTGAACCTGATCGAAGGCGGCGAGCCGAAACTCGCAAACGGCGCAAGCGACAGTGTTCGTTCCAAACCGAAGCCGCCCGTGCGCGAGTCGATTCGGAAGTGGTCCGATGCGCTTGGCTGCGCTAGGACACCTATGAGCGTTTCCGAATTCAACGGCGTCCGCACCGAAACCTATGGTTCCTGCGGCAACGGAGCGGAGGTGGTTTATATCACCGTCGAAGGACTCGGCCACACGTGGGCAGGGGGAAGAAGTATCCTGCCGCAAAGCATGGTCGGAATGGTTTCCGACAGGATCAATGCGACGGATGTCATCTGGGATTTCTTCCGTAAACACTCCGGATCCTCGGAAGATGGCGAACCGGTCCTTCAAGACGCTCCGTAGGACGCCGGAAGGCCGCGCGGCTGAGCCCGACCGGTAATCGCGGAAGAGGTCCTGGGGTTCCGAACTTATCGTTCGAGGGTTCCGCAGTAACCCAGCAGCCCGGCCTACCGTCCCGCCGCCTTCGCGATTCCCCACACGATCCCGTACAGCGCCGGCAGGTGGACCAGGTAGAAGGCCAGGGAGCGCCTGCCCAGCCAGGACAGGGCCCGGAGGGGAGCGGCTTCCAGGAATGCCCGGGGCGGCTCGAAGCGGCGCCGGCCCCTAGGGTAGAGGAGGGCCGCCAGGGGGATGCCGAAGAGGAACCAGGCGTACCAGGGCAGTACCGGAAGGTAGTCCGCCGGATGGTAGCCCTCGGGCCGGAATCCCAGCCAGGCCAGGGCCAGGTCCGGGAAGCGTCGGGACCCGAGGGCTAGTCCCGCGGCCAGGACGGCGGTGCCCAGGGCGGCGGCCGTCCCGGGCCGGTCCGCCATGGGGTACGAGACAAGAGTGGCAAAGGCTATCAGATGGATCACCCCGAAGAAGACGAAGGTCCGGTGATCCAGGGCGAACCAGGTGACGACGGAGATGCCGGCTGCTACAGCCGCAAGGCGCAATCCCCGGGCAAGGAAGGGCCTCGGACCGGCCCCGGCCCTCGCCCTGCGCAGGGCCATGGACAGTCCGGCCAGGATCACGAAGGCCGCGGCGATGCACCGGGGGAACCACCACCAGAAGCCCTCCCAGAAGGCCAGGTCCGCGAGGCCGAAAAGCACCAGGTCGTAGGCCAGGTGGTAGGCGGCCATGCAGATCAGGGCCAGCCCCCGGAGGGCGTCGATCTCGGAATACCGTTCCATGGGGGGAGTATATGACGCCCCCGGCTTGGAGGACAGGCCCTTTTTTCGTTTCCGGCTTACCAAAGGAGATTCGCTTGGTATATAGTACGTGACAGGAGGACAGTGTTTTGTCAATCGTCGTCGAGCACGATAAGCGCAAGAAGGAGATCCTGGAGCGCGCCCTGGACGTCTTCACGGACGAGGGGTACGAGGACACCACCTTCCGCAAGATCGCGGAGCGCTGCGGGATCACGCGCACCATCCTCTATCTGTATTTCAAGAACAAGCGGGAGATTTTCTCCTACAGCATCAAGCAGTTCACCGTGGGGCTGGAGGCGGACGTCCGCGAGATCGCGACCCGTGAGGGCCTTTCCAACGCGGAAAAGCTCTCCGCCATCCTGGACATGGTCCTCGCGCGGTGCGCCGAGGAAAAACGCCTGCTGACGGTCATCTTCGGCTACCTGGACCACCTGCGCCGCTCCGGGGGGGATCCGGACGAGCGCGTGCGCCGCCGGACCATCCGCATGCGCCACATCCTTTCCACCCTCATGATCGCGGGCATCCAGGCCGGGGAGTTCCGAAAGATCTCCGTCCGGGCGGCCACGGACCTGGTCTATTCCCTGATAGAGGCGGCGATCTTCCGGATCGTGATCCTGGGCAAGTCCGACGCCGGAACCCTGGCCGATTCTGGCCGCCTGGTGGTGGAGGGGATGAAACGGTGAGCAGTGGACAGTGAACAGTGAACGGAAATGGCAACAGAGCGCGTCGAATGTTCCGGTTCCGGCGTGGAATACGGCCGGGATTCTGGGGTCACTTCCGACCACCGACCACCGTCCACATAGAGGAGACCTCATGTCCGTACCGATAGACGCTAAATCCGACGCCGTTCCCGCCTTTGGCCCCAAACCCGCCTGGCTGCGCGTGCCCATACCCTCAGGGCCCGAGTGGCGGAACATGAGCCGCCTCCTGGACCGGCGGGGGCTCCACACGGTCTGCGATTCCGCCCGCTGTCCGAACAAGGCCGAGTGCTGGGGCTGCGGTACCGCCACCTTCATGATCCTGGGGAACACCTGCACCCGGAACTGCCGCTTCTGCGCCGTGGCCACGGGCAAATCCGGGGATCCTGTGAACGCCGACGAGCCCCGACAGCTGGCCGAGGCGGTCGCGGAACTCGGGCTTTCCTACGCGGTCCTGACCAGCGTGGACCGGGACGACCTGCCGGACCGGGGGGCCGGGCATTTCGCCGCCTGCGTCCGGGCGATCAAGGAAGGCAACCCCGGGGTCCGGGTCGAGGTCCTCATTCCCGATTGCCGGGAGGGCGAGATCGACCTGGTCCTGGCGGCGGGGCCCGATGCGGTCGCCCACAACGTGGAGACCGTGCCCCGGCTCCAGAGGGTCCGGGACGCCCGGGCTTCCTACGGTTCCTCCCTCCGGACCCTGGAGCTGGCCGCGGCCGCTGGGATCGAGGTGGTCAAGTCCAGCCTGCTCCTGGGCCTCGGGGAGACCCGGGAGGAGGTGCTCGTGGTACTGGACGACCTCCGCCGGGTCGGCTGTACCAGCGTCGTCCTGGGCCAGTACCTCCGCCCCACATCGGACCAGGTTCCCGTGGCGGAATATGTCACGCCGGAAGACTTCGCGGCCTATGCCCGGGAAGCCCGGGCCCGGGGCTTTTCCGCGGTGGTGTCCGGTCCCCTGGCTCGGACCAGCTACCACGCCCGCCAGGCCTTCGAGGGCGGCTCATGATCCTCCGCCGGATCGCCAAGATCCCCGCGGGCAAGCTTCTCAAGCTGTCCGCGGACGTCGAGGGGGACGTCCTCAGGACCGTGGCCATCCGGGGGGACTTCTTCGCCCACCCCGAGGAGGGCTTCGACCGGGCGGAGGCGAGCCTGG
>JBGSPT010000320.1:0-6906 GCA_041738475.1 Treponematales bacterium | reverse complement strand
CGGGAAGAGATTCCCGGGCGGCCCGTTGTTCTTCAGCCCTCGCCCGCTGCCCGTCCCGCGCGGGGCCGGCTCACTCGGACAGGGCTCGGAGCACGGCCCCGGGATTCTCCGCGGCCAGCAGGGCTTCCCGTTTGGTTCCGGACCGGAACAAAAGGCTCACCTCCGCAAGGAATTGAAGATGAGGGCCGGTCTTGGCGGGGGGGGACAGGAGCATGATGAAGATCCGGCATGGCTTGCCGTCCAGGGATTCGTAGTCGATCGGGAAGTCGGAAACCCCGACGCAGGCGGCCAGATCCTTCACGGCGTCCGTCTTGCCGTGGGGAAGGGCGATGCCGTGCTTCATCCCCGTGGACATCTTGCGTTCCCGGTCCAGGATGCCCTGGTAGGCGCTCTCGAAGGACGACACGGACCCGTTTTTTACCAGGACTTCCAGGAGTTCCCGGATTATCTCGTCCTTGGTCCTCCCCTTCAGGTGCAGGGCTATGGATTTCTCGTTCAGTACGGTACGGAGGTTCATGGGAGGATTGTAGGGTCGGCCCGGCGGAAAGTCAATTATAACGGTGGACGGTGGACGGTGGACGGTGGACAGTGAACGGTGACGAAAAAGAAGACTAGAGTATTTCTTGCAAAGGGTGGGATGGTATCAGCACTCCCTCCACCCACTTCCGTCCACCGACCACCATTCACGGTCCACTTAAATATACCTCCGCACCTCTCGCTCCGCGGCCAGGCCCTCGGACCGGGCGGTCAGCCAGGATACGCAGCCCGCCCATATCGCGTCCAGGAAGACTCCCGCCAGAAGGAGGGGGACCGCGGCCTGGACCAGGAGGAGGTACCCGGTCTCAAACCCCCGGCCGTACAGTCCCGAGAGGAGGGCCAGGGCGGCCGCGGGGCCGCGTCCCGGGGAGGAGCCGAGGAGGAGGGAGGAGAGGGGAACGAAGACGAGGAGCCAGAGAAGGTTTTTCGCAGTGAGTCCGATGTTGGAGAAGGAGTTCAGTACCACGATGAAGCTCGTGGATGTGACCAGGGCGGTTCCCGCCCGGCCCAGGATCAAGGCGACGGGCAGGGTGAGGGTCCCGGACCGCCTTCGGATCCCGAGGCTTTCCTTGCCGTGCTTGGCCAGGGTCCCGGCACCGAAAAATAGGTTCCCCGAGACGGCTCCGGCCAAGGCGGGACCGGCCAGGCCGTAGAGGATCCGGAAGGGATTCTTCCGGCCCCCCGCGAAGTACAGGATGCAGGGTATCAGGATGAACACCGCGAAGAGGACCTCGGCGGCTATGGTCAGAAGCAGGCTCCGGTACAGGGAGAGTTCCAGGACCGTCCGAAACTCCCGGGCGTTATGCGCAGCCGCCAGGATGGCGAAGACCGCAAGGATCTCCACGAAGAAGGAGTTGATCTGGTAGAGGATCCTGGAAAGGGAATCGAACAAGCCGATGACGGGTTTCGTGACGGCCTGATCGAAGGAAAAGGCCAGGCCCAGGATCACCGCCAGGATGAACAGGGGTGCCAGGCTGTCCCCTCCGGCCGTCAAGGCCTGGAACGCGTTTTTCGGGAACAGACCGAGCAGGATGTCTCCAGCCGAGGCCAGGGGCTCCACCGTGGGCGCTTCGCTTACCAGGGGGATCCGGTCCGGCTGGAGGATGAACGCGCCCGCGGCGCCCAGCACCGACGCGGCGAAGACCGAGACCACGGAGATGAGGGCGGCCTTGCCCAGGATCGACCCCAGTTTCTTGTCCTCGTAGAGCTCGAAGACCGCCACGGGTACGGAGAAGAATATCAGAGGAAGGAAGATGTACCGTCCTCCCCGGATGGCCAGTTCGAAGAGCAGGTTCAGGGTTCCGTCGGTCCGGGCGCCCGACGGAAGGAGGAGTCCCAGCAGGGTGCCCAGCAGGGCGCCGATCATAAGCTTCAGCCAAATCTTCATACCCAGGCGAGTCTATCCGGAAGGGGGAACCGCGTCAATCGAAGCCGGCTCGCTGGACAGGGGGAGCCGGGGCCGCTACTCTGGCGGGATGAAGGAGTCCGGCGGAATCCTCAAGATCGCGGCCCCCGCCATGGCGGGAAGCCTGGTGGAAACTCTCTACAATCTCACGGACGCCTTCTTTCTGGGGAAATTGGGTTCCGCGGAGATCTCGGCTCCCTCCGTCTCGACCAGCCTAGTGTTCTTCCTGATCATCTTTGCCACGGGGCTCTCCGGCGCCGGGACGACCCTGATAGCCCAGGTGAAGGGCCGGGGCGACGGGGAGAGGATGAACTTCTACATGAACCAGACGGCCCTCATCCTGGCGGCGGCGTCCGGGATCCTGACGGTCTCCGGCCTTGTCCTCGCCCGACCGGTCCTCCGGCTGCTCAACACGCCCCCGGAAGTCCTCGGCCCGGCCTTGACCTATCTGCGCATCGTCCTGGGGGGCATGCCCTTCATGTTCTCCTACTTCCTGCTCCAGGCCTCCTTTTCCGCCCTAGGGGACACCCTGACCCCCCTTCGGGTCCATCTGGCCGCCGTGCTGGCCAACGTCGTCCTGGATCCCCTGCTCATCTTCGGCTTCGGCCCGATACCGGCCTTCTCGGTGGCCGGGGCGGCCTCGGCGACGGTCATCTCCCAAGGGCTGGGAGCCGTCCTCTCCCTGCGGATCCTGGTGAAGGGAAGGGGGCCGCTCCGCCTGCGGCGATCCCTCCTCAGGCCGGATCCCAAGGCCGCGGCCCTGATCCTGCGTATAGGCCTGCCCTCCTCGGTTGGCCAGGCCCTCTCCGCCCTGGGGTTCACGGTCCTCCAGGGGGTGGTGAACCTCTTCGGCACCGGCGTCATCGCCGCCTTCGGGGTCGGGAACCGCCTGATAGGCCTCTTCGACCTGCCCGCCCACGGGCTGTCCGTGGCGACCACGTCGCTGGTCGGCCAGGCCCTGGGCGCCCGGGATGAGGTCCGGGCGGCCCGGGTCGTGAAATCCGCCCTGCTGCTTTGCCTGGTCCTGGTGGGTCTGCCCCTGGGGGCGTCGGTGGTGTTCGGAGGTCACCTGGTGAGGATCTTCGTGGCCGATCCGGAGGCGGTGGCCGTCGGGGACCTCATGTTCAAGGTTGTGGCGCCTTCGGTCCTGTTCTTCTGCCTCTACCTGGTGCTCACCGGGGCCTTCCAGGGGGCCGGGGACACCCGGGTGATCATGGTCCTGTCCGTCGTCCGGCTCTGGGTCGTCCGGGTGCCCCTGGCCTACGCCCTGGCCTTCCTGGCCGGTATGGGACCCATGTCCATCTGGATAGCCATGTTCGTTTCCAACCTGGCCACGGCCCTGGCCGGATTCGCCTGGTTCCGGGGCGGCGGATGGAGGAAGGCGCTCAGGGACGCGGAGGTCTAGGAGCCCGTCGGACTTGTGTACTTTTTACGCCTATAGGCGTAAAAAGTCCCGATTATCGGGCTCCTCAGGAGTTTGCAAGGTAGAAAAATCGCATGTATGCGATTTTTCCTTGGTTATCGTGGGAAAGCCCGACAAACTCCTAGCGGGTTGTAGAAATGCTCGAAGCATCTCTACACCCTGTTAGTACATTGTTCCGGGGACCATCGGTCCGTGCTTCCAAAGCAGCCTTGGTTTTAGACGCCGACGCCGATATACTACAGGCCGATGACAAAGATTATAACCGTATTCATATTTGCCGCGCTCGCGTCGGTCTTTCTGGCCGCCCATCCCCATGTCTCCCTGGACGCCCGCCTGGAGTTCGAGTTCGACGGCACCGAATGCCGGGGCTTCTGGGTGGAATGGACCTTCGATCCCTTCTTTTCCGCGACGGTCATCGGGGATTTCGACGCCGACCGCAACGGACGATTCGAGGAATCCGAGGTACGCAGGGTGCACGACGGTGCGTTCATCAACCTCAGGAAGTACGGATTTTTCACCCTCATCCGCAGGGGAAGCGGGCGCATGAGCCCGGAATCCGTGGAGTCCTTCAAGGCCGAGATCCGGGATACCCGCCTGGTCTACCGGTTCTTCGTGTCCTTGGCCGGGAAGGGCTACGGCCGGGACTTCGCGGTGGCCGTATTCGACACCACCTATTACTGCGCCGTGCGATATGCGGCCGACCCGGTGTCCTTCGTCCAGAGGTCTCAGGAAGCCGCGGTCCCCTCCTACGCGCGGGAAGTGAACCGCGCCTTCCCAGTCTATTACAACCCCGCGGGAGGCGCGGCCGACGGCAGCACCTATTCCGCGTGGAAACCCGGCCTCCAGACTGCCTATCCGGAGGAGATCCATGTCCGGCTTCCTTCCTGATGGGCCCGCCGCACGGATCGGCCCGGCGCGCCGGATCGCCGCGGTCCTGTTCCTGGCCGTCGCCCTGCCTGCCTTTCCCAACCCCTTCTACGGCGCCCCGGAAGGGGAGGCTCCAGCTCCCGCGGCTCCCGTGGTCCGGCCCGGACCCTTCGCGAACGCCCAGGACGGGCAGAAACGGAACCTGGCCGCGTCCTTCGAGCGGCTGGGGGCGGATTCCTCCCCGGGATCCTGGGCGGCCCTGATCGGCGCGGCCTTCCTGTACGGAGTCCTCCACGCCGCGGGTCCCGGGCACCGTAAGACCGTCGTGTTTTCCCTTTTCCTGGGCCGAAAAGCCCGAGCCTGGGAACCCCTGGCCGCGGGGTTCCTCTCCGCGGGGATCCATGCCGCCTCCGGAGGGGCGGTGCTCCTGGTCCTGAGCCTGCTCAGGGGGGTCCTCGCCTCCTTCGTCCAGACCGAGCGGCTGATCCTTTGGATGGACGGCCTCACCCTTGCGGCCCTGGGCGCCCTGGGGCTGTTCCTCCTGGCCGGGGCGCTTCGCCGCCTGGTCCGGGGGGAATCCCACCAGCATGGTTCGGGGGGAACGGGCCTGTATTCCATGCTGGCCCTCTCGTCCCTGGTGCCCTGTCCGGGGGCCATATTGGTGCTGTTCTACGCCCTGTACCGCGGCGCCTTCCCGGCGGGGCTGGCGGCCTTCCTGGCTCTGTCCTTGGGAATGGGGATCGTGATCTCCGGGGCGGCGTACCTGGCCTGGTTCGGACGAACGGGAATCTTTTCCGCCCTCAAGGTCCGGGAGCGCGGTCTCGTCCGGATCACCGCCGCCCTGGAAGCGGCATCCTACGCCCTCATCCTCGCCTTCGCCCTCAGGTCCGCCCGGCCATTCCTGGCATCCCTGGGAAACCTCATCTAGGTCCGTCCCCCGGGGGTCGAAGAACCGCCAGCTCCCTCAGGTCGTCCAGTTCCACCCACATCCCGAGCCGCCCCGCCAGGGCGGAGAAGGTGCGGCTCCCGAAAAAGCCGACATGGGTGGGATCCTCCCGGTACCACCAGGTCCGGAACTCTCCCTGTCCCTCCGGGGCGTAGCGCGTCCGGATGGCCAGGCGGCCTCCGGGCGCCAGGGTCCGGGCAAGCCGGGAGAGTTCGAAGTACGGGCGCGCCAGGTGCTCGGCCACCTCGTGGAGGACGATCAGGTCGAAGGGCCCGGTCCGGGCCGAGCGGTCCGGGGTGAAAAAAGGATCGTAGGGCGAAACGCGGTAGCCCTTCCCGACGAGAAGGCCCGCCAGGGCGGGCACGGGCCCGGAACCGAAATCCAGGATCCTGCCCCCCGGCGGGGCGAAGGGGAGGACCGCTTTCCGGATGAAATCCTCCAGGTAGGCGCGATAGCCCGGATCCTCAGGATCGTTCCGGTGCAGGAGGTAGCGGGCTTTTTCCTCCTCCGGCGGGGGCAGGCGGTTCCGGTCGAGGTATACGTAGGTGCAGAGGGGGCACCGGAAGTACGAGGCGCCCCGCACGATGACCCAGGGCGGGACTCCGGTTATGCGGGATTCCCGGCGGCCGCAGACGGGACAGACCATGGGCCCACTCTAGCGGGCCTTGGCTTTCTTGACAAATCCCCCGGCGGAGCGTACCCTGACCCCGGCGCTTGGATCCGCAGCGACGAAGCCGCGCCGCCGCCTTCCGGTCTCCCCTCGGGACCGGCGGGGCCCGGCGGGCCGTCGGGACCGAGACGCGAGGTGCCCATGAACTCTTGCCTCGAGAGATCCGCCCGCCCTACGGCGGCTCCGGGTTGATAGATATCCGGTCCCTTTGCCACACCTATCCCGGCTCCTCCCGGCCCGCCTTGACCGGGGTCTCCCTGCGCATAGAAGACGGGGAGTACCTGGCCGTGGCCGGGGCGAACGGCTCCGGGAAGAGCACCCTGATCCGCTGCCTCAACGGCTTGGTCGTCCCCCCGGCCGGGACCGTCGCGGTGGACGGGCTGGATCCCTCCCGGCCGGAGGAGCGCCGCTCCATCCGGAGGGTCCTGTCCCTGGTATTCCAGAGTCCCCCGGACCAGATCGTAGCCTCCGTGGTGGAGGAGGACGCGGCCTTCGGACTCGAGAATCTCGGAGTCCCCAGGCCGGAGATGGTGGAGAGGGTCCTCGCCGCCCTGGAGGAGACGGGGCTGACGGATGAAAGAGCGAGCCCTACACGGTTCCTCTCCGCGGGCCAGCAGCAGCGCCTGGCCGTGGCCGGCGCCCTGGTCCTCAGGCCCAGGCACCTGGTCTTCGACGAGGCCACCTCCATGATCGACCCCGCCGGGCGGTCCGGGATCCTGGACCGGATGGACGCCCTGGCGGCCTCGGGAACCACGGTCATCCACGTCACCCACGACATGGACGAGGCCGCCCGGGCCCGCCGCATCGTAGCCCTGGCGGAGGGACGGGTGGCCTTCGACGGCACGCCCGAGGAGCTCTTCCTGCGAGGGGACCTCGCCGCCCTGGGGCTGGCCCCTCCCCGGTCCTGGAGCCTGGCCCTGACCCTGGGCCTTCCTCCCCGGGTGGGGGAGGGTCCCGGGGAGCTTGGGAGCCGTGTCGCCGAGGTCTTCCGCGACGGAATCCGGCCCGCCCCGGGCCCGGAGACCCCGCTTCGGTCCGGCCCCGGAACGCCCGACGGG
>JBGSPT010000277.1:0-2378 GCA_041738475.1 Treponematales bacterium | reverse complement strand
TTCACCATCGCCCTGGACCAGGCGGCCCGGGTCCTGGCCGCGGAGCCGGGCCTCCGGTACGCCGTGGTCGCCGGGGTCTACGACATGCCCGCCCACATCCGGCCCGGGGACGCCTTCGGTTGGTCCATCTTCGCGGACGGGGCGGGAGCGGTGGTCCTGGAGCGGGTCGCCGACGACGATCCCTCCGGCTACGTCACGGGCCGGCAGAGGACCGACGGCACCCAGTGGAACTTCATCGGCGTGTACGCCGGGGGGACCCGGAAGCCCGTGACCCGGGAACTCCTGGACAAAGGGGAGTACGGCCTCGAGCTCCTGCAGAGGCTCCCGGGGGACCGCAACGTGAAACTCTGGCCCCCCCTGGTACGCGCCACGGCGGAGAAGGCCGGAAAAGCCCTCTCGGACCTGGACCATGTGATCTTCACCCAGATCAACCGGAGCGTCATCGAGGAGGTCATGGGCATCCTGGGCCTCCCGATGGAAAAGACCACCTGCGTGATGGACCGCTACGGCTACACGGGGTCCGCCTGCGTGCCCATGGCCTTCCACCACGCGGTCAAGGAGGGCAGGATACGGAGGGGCGGCCTCGTGTGCCTGGTCGCCTCGGGGGCCGGGTTCGCGGTGGGGTCCAACCTGCTCGTGTATTGAACCGAATTCGGAGAATCGTGTCGAAGCGGCCGGGCCGCGAGGCTCCGCGCCGCCGGGAGGAACCATGAGCGACTGGAACGAAGAATACCGCCGGCGCCTCGTATCGATCGACGAGGCCATCAAGGTCATCAAGAGCGGGGACGACGTGATCGTGGCCCAGTGCGCCTCGGAGCCCCAGGGGACCATGTCCCGGCTTCACACCATCGCGGACCGGGTGACGGACGTCCGGGTCTTCTCGGTCCTGACCCTGAAGCCCTACGACTTCTACGCCAAGCCCGAGATGAAGGGGCACTTCGAGCTGGCATCCTGGTTCCACGCCCCGGGCTCCCGGGAAGCCCTGAAGCGGGGGACCGGCACGGTCACCTTCGTCCCGAACATGCTGCACCGGGCAGCCACGGACCGGATCCACGCCCGGCGGCCCGACGTCTTCATAGGGACCTGCACCCCCCCGGACCGGAACGGCTTCGTCTCCCTCTCCCTGGGGATCACCTACGAGAAGGACATCCTGGAGGCCGCCTCCACGGTCATCCTGGAGGTGAACCCCCGGCTCCCCCGGACCCTCGGGGACACCCACTTGAGGGTTACGGACGCCACGTATTTTGTGGAGCACGACCAGGAGGTACCCGCCCTCCCCGCGCCTGTACCCTCCGAGACGGACCTGGCCATAGGGGGACACATCGCCGAGCTCGTGGAGGACGGGTCCACCCTCCAGCTGGGCATCGGGGGCATCCCGAACGCCGCGGCCCTGGCCCTCCGGGGCAAGAAGGATCTGGGGGTTCACACGGAGATGATGGTGGACTCCATGATGGAGCTCTACGAGATGGGTGTGATCACGAACAAGCGCAAGTCCCTGTTCAAGGACAAGTTCGTGTGCACCTTCGCCATGGGCTCCCGGGCCCTCTACGACTGGCTGGACGACAACGTGGCGGTGGAATTCCGCCGGGGCCGATGGGTCAATGATCCCGCCGTGGTGGCCCAGAACTCCCGGATGGTCTCCATCAACACCTGCCTGATGGTGGACTTCACGGGCCAGGTGGCCAGCGAGTCCCTGGGAACCCAGCAGTACTCGGGGACCGGGGGCCAGTCGGACACCGCCCAGGGGGCGGTGGCGGGCTTCGACGGCCTGGGGAAATCCATCATCGCCTGCTACGCCACCGCAAAGGGCGGGGCCGTGAGCACCATCGTCCCGACTCTGCCGGAGGGCACCGCCGTGACCCTGCACCGCTCCTTCGTGGACCACATCGTCACCGAACACGGGATCGCCCGGCTCCGGGGCCGCACGGTCCGGGAGCGGACCCGGGAGCTCATCGCCGTGGCGGACCCGCGCTTCCGGGAGGAACTCGCGGCGCAGGCGAGGAAGCTGGGGTATTTTTAAAAGGACCTGGAACCAGAGTATAGACAGGATGAACAGGATTGAGAAACGATAGACAAGATAGGAATTTGGGGAGTGCCCGACTCCCAAACCTTGATCCTGTCCATCCGCTCTTTAACCTGTTGATCCTGTCTGAATCATCCTCGAAACCTTCTTCCTCCGGCCCGTGGATTTGGTGATCGGGATATCGCCGAAGATCGGAGAGCTTCGGCGCCGCGGGGCTCCGGAACGGCCTCCTGCCCACATATCCGGTACCGATGCAATACAGTATACTGTCGCCATGCCCCGCGCAGACGCGCATATCCACGCCCCCGAGCTGGCCGAACGGGACCCGGGCTTCCCGGAGCGCTTCCGGACCGGC
>JBGSPT010000276.1:0-1722 GCA_041738475.1 Treponematales bacterium | reverse complement strand
TGTACCGGGCGAGCTCGTATGCCGACCGGGCCATGCCCAAGGCCGCCACCGGGTCGCCGGGAAGCAGCCGGGCCGCGTGTTCATAGTAGGAATGAGCCAGGGAGTAGTCCTTGCGCACGAAGGCCACGGTGGCCAGGTTGTTCCAGGCCCAGGGATATCCCGCCCGGGCGGCCTCGGCGAAACGCTCCCATGCGGAATCCAGCAGTCCCGCCCGGGCCATGACCGTGCCGTACTCGTTCAAGGTATCGGGGCTGCGCCTGGACGCCAGCTTCCGCTCGTACTCGGCTATGAGGGGTTCCAGTTCCCGGGAAATGAAGCGGTCCACTCCGGCGTCGAAAGCGGCCATCGTCTCGGCCTCGTCGGGGAGGTCGAACCTGGGGCTTGCCTCCTGCAGGCCGCTCGGGGGGTACACCGTCCAGGCGTCCTTCATGGGGTGGAATCCCGCCAGGCCCGCGCGTTCGTTGTCCACCCATTGCTTGGCGCCCACGCGCCAAGCCTTCACGAATCCGTCCTTGACCATGGTGATCTCGACGGGCACCCAGGCTCGGCCCTGCCGGAACAAGAGCAGGCCCGGGTCCAGGAAGGCTTCCCGGGCCTCCTCCTCGGAGACGCCCAGATCGAAGGCCATGTAGATGTGTCCGGGGATCGTGATGAAGGCGCTTGAGATGCCCGAGGATTCCAGGAGCGAGCAATAGAGGATGGACATGTCGTCGCAGTCGCCGCCACGGTACATGAGGGTCTGGCTGGGATACTGCAGGTAGTCCGTCACCGCGGCGTTCTCGGACATCTCGATGTACGAACTGTTCGGATCGATCACGTAGTTGAGGCCGTACAGGCGCAGGGCCTCGAAAAGCCCCAGGGCGGTCTGCAGGTTGGGGGGCAATTCGGTCCGCATCCGATCCCGGACGACGCCGTTCGCGTACCGGGAGAACCAGAGCACACCGGGATCCGTGGGGGACACGAAGGCGGCGGCCCTGCGGTCGTCCTCCCAGGACATGGCGTTGCGGTGATGCAGGGAGAGCTTAAAGGATCGGGAGGTTTCCTTCCGGGATCCCAGGAAGGAGTACTCCGCGGTCACCGTCGCCGAGGTCGCGCCGTTTTCCGTCAGCCCCAGGATACGCTCGTCGAAGACCGCGTAGAGCGGGACCGTCGCGGAGGCGCCGCGTTCCACCCGGGGAACGACGGTGCAGAGACGGGCTCCACCCATGTACTCGGGGGCCTGGAAGTAGATCCGGACGTCCTCGATGGCTCCGTCCTCCCCGTTGCGGATCGTGACCGTCCCTAGGGGCTCGGCATCGTACCAGGAGCGGAAGACGGGAAAGACGGGCCGGGTCTTGACGGAATCGATCTCCAGGCGCGATCCCCGGCGACCGGCGTCGGAGGAGGAGATCCGGAAGGTGATGCCGGCGCTGATCGCGTCCGCCAGGGACCCGAAGTTCGGGTTGGCCAGGCGTTCGTACCCCGCGGACAGACCCAGGGACAGGGCGGCGGTGAGGCGGAAACTCGCTTCCAGCCGGGCACCGATCTCGTAGAGCCCGTAGGAATCGCCGTTGTATTCGGGAATCCGCCCCAGACCCGCGAAGATCGAGGCCTCTGCGGACAGACGCTCGAGGAGACGGGCCGTGAAGCCCAGCCCCGCGGCGCCTCCGACGTAGAGCACCGATTCCGACGATTCCAGGCGCAGGGACGTCACCCCCGCCCGCGCCAAGGCTCGGACGAAGG
>JBGSPT010000252.1:0-11597 GCA_041738475.1 Treponematales bacterium | reverse complement strand
TCTTCGTGAACGGCGACGCGGATGACGGGCTCTACGCGGCGGCCCGGCCCGTATACGTGTTCTCCGGGGAGTATTGGATGGAAGCCGGGGCATCCGACGGCGACACGCCGGAAGATTGACCTTCGGATCCCGGAGTCTCAGGTCGATCCCGGGTCCCGCCGATATGGATAGGACGGCGCCCGTCCTTCATCGCCGGCCGCGGAAACCCGGCCCGGTCGTATCGGCGCCCCCGGAGGTCTTCATGGGATCGAGCCGAACCGTCATGATCGCGGACTGCGACCACGCGAGCGTGGACATCGAACGTGAAACGCTCAAGCTCATCTGCCGGGAGGTCCCCTGGCAGACCTGCAGGACCGAGGAAGACGTCATCCGGATCTGCTCCTCCGCGGAGGGACTGCTCGTCCAGTACTCCCCCTTGACCGCCCGGGTCCTGCGGGAGCTGAAGCACTGCAGGGGAATCGTGCGCTACGGGGTCGGCGTGGACACAATCGACCTGGAAGCCGCCGCGGACCTTGGCATCGTGGTCAGCAACGTGCCGGATTACGGGACCGAGGAGGTCTCGGATCACGCCCTGGCGCTGATCCTGAACCTGGCGCGGAAGATCTACCGGGCCGACAGCCTGGTCAAGAGCGGTGTCTGGGATTTCGCCCGCATGAAGCCCGTCCCCCGCCTGGGGGAACTGACCCTGGGCGTCGTCGGCTTCGGCCGCATCGGAGGTTCCCTGGCCCGGAAGGCCGCGCCTCTGTGCATGAGGGTGATCGCCTGCGATCCCTATATGCCGCAGGCCGCGATTCCCGGGTATGTGACGATCCTGGGCCTGGATGAACTCCTGGCCCGGGCCGACGTGGTCTCGATCCATTGCCCCCTGAACCCGGAAACCCGGAACCTGATCTCCGCGGAGCGCATCGCCCGCATGAAACCCGGCTCCTACCTCGTGAACACCGCCCGGGGAGGCATCGTGGACGAGGACGCCCTGGCCGCTGAGCTTGAGAGGGGGCGCCTGGCCGGGGCGGCCCTGGACGTCCTGGCAGCGGAGCCCATCCGTCCCGACCATCCCCTGTTGAAACACCCGGATTTCCTGTGCACTCCCCACATGGCCTGGCATTCCTCATCCGCGGAGCGGGACCTGAAACGCAAGGCCGCGGAGGAGATAGCCCGCATCGTCACCGGCCAGACCCCGAAGTACCAGGTCAACCGCAGGGCATCCTAGCGGGCTGTCGAACTACTCGAGGCATTTCAACACCCTGCAGAAGGGGGGGCCCGCTTCCCGCCCGCGGGAGCTTACGGGTCTTCCGGAGACGGCAGGGCCGCCAAACCGGGATGCTCGACGGAGTCGGAGGACATGCGGAATACCGACATGGTGTCCTTGAGCTGGTCGGCCTGGCCTGAAAGCTCTTCCGCCATGCTGGCCATCTCCTCGCTGGCGCTGGCGTTCTGCTGGATGACCTGATCCAGCTGGGTCACCGCCTTGGAGATCTGATCGACCCCGGACGCCTGCTCCCGGCTGGAAGCGCTGATCTCCTGGACCAGCTCCGCGGTCCTGCGGATGTCCGGCACGATGGTCCCCAGGAGGGCTCCGGCCCGGTCCGCCACCTCGATGGACATCGAGGACAGGCCCGAAATCTCCCCCGCCGCGTTCTGGCTCCGTTCCGCCAGCTTGCGGACCTCCCCGGCCACCACCGCGAAGCCCTTTCCCGCCTCCCCCGCCCGGGCGGCCTCGATGGCGGCGTTCAGGGCCAACAGGTTGGTCTGCCGGGCGATCTCCTCGATGATGCCGATCTTGCCCGCGATATCCTTCATGGCCTGGACCGTCCGGGCCACCGCCTCGCCTCCCTGGGCGCCGGCTTCCGCGGCCTTGCGGGCCGTGGCTTCCGTGGCGGAGGCGTTGTCGGAGTTCTGCTTGATGGACGAGCTCATCTCCTCCACCGAAGAGGAGACTTCCTCCGCCCCCGCGGCCTGCTCGGTTGCGCCCTGGGAAAGGGTCTGGGCGGTCTGGCTCATCTGCTGGGCGCCCTGGGAAATGCTTCGGCCGGCTTCCAGAATTGCGGAAACGATGCCCCGGAGCCCGCCGATCATCCGATCCACCGACCGGGCAAGGTCCCCGATCTCGTCCTTCCTGCGCAGGAAGGACTCGTCGGGGGTCTCGGTAAGGTCGCTTCGGGCTACTCGATCCGCGATGGCCACCGCCGCGGCCAGGGGCCGGGTTATCGACACGGATAGGTACAGGAAAACCGCGATCAGGACCGCAATGCCTGCGGCCGAAACAGCCAGGATCAGGGTTAGAAGACGGTAGGAAGCCTCGAAGAGTTCCTCCGGCGGAACCTGCATGCTGAAGATCCAAGGCTTTTCGGCGTTCCCGATAAAGATCGGCGTATATGTCTTGAAGATGTTCTTCTTCGAGGTGGCGGAGTACACCTCCTCCGTGAAGGTCTCTCCCTTCGACAGCCTCGAGAAGATGCCCTCGGCGACCCCGGATTTCTGTTCGCTCCAGGGTTTCCCGATCTGGGCTCTGTCCCCGTGGGAAACGACGGTGCCCCCGGCGGCGATGATCCTGCCGAGCCCGGTCTTCCCGAATTTAATTCCCGAAAATTCCTCGGCCAGCTCGTTGAGCTCGATGTCGATGCCCGTCACGCCTACGGGTTTGCCCGCCTTGTCCTTGATGGGCACCATGAGGGAGGTGAGGACGAGGGTCCGGTTCCCCACGGTGTATTCGTAGGGCTCGATCACCTGTTCCCTGCCCGTACGCATGGGAAGAATGTAGTAATCCCCGGCACCTTCCTTTTCATAATCGACCAGGGCCGACAGTTCCACGGGACCGCCGAAACGGCTCCAGTAGGGGATGAACCTTCCCGTCCCGTCGTGGCCCGGGGCGTTCACGAACTCCCGGTCCCGGCCGTCCAGAACGTTCGGCTCCCAGCCCGTCGAGGCTCCCAGGAACCCGGGGTTTTTCTCCACGATCGTTTTCAGCATCTTGCTGTAGTCGGCCCGGCGCTCGTCCAGGTCCAGGGTTTCGTACCCCTCGAAGATCTGGGCCAGGGTGCGGGCCGCGTCCATGGCAACCTCGAGCTCCACGTTGATTTCCGCCGCGTGCTCCTTGGAGAGGGCTTCGAGCAGGTCGATCGCGTCCGTCCGGCTTTGCCTCAGGGTGCGGACCGCGGTGATGCTTACCACCGCCCCGAGGGTGAGCAGCACGGGGATCAGGGAGAAGAGCAGTATCCGCGCACGCAGTTTCATGGTCGCCTCCGAATCTCAAGGATAGACCATGAGCCCGGGAAGCGCAAATCCGCCCGACAGCCGGCACCGGCTTTCGGGCGGATTTGAAGAAAACTCTACCGCTGGACCCGGCCCGAGGCGTTTCCCGCAAGCAGCTTCTCGACCTCCCCGGGCTCGATCAGGGCGAGGTCTCCGGGAATGGAGTGCTTGAGGCAGGAGAGGGCGGCCGCGTACTCCAGGGCATCCTTGGGATTCCCCAGGCGGATCAGGCCGTAGATCAAGCCCGCGGAGAAGGAGTCGCCCGCGCCGACCCTGTCCACGATGTCCGTGATCGCGTATTTTCGGGACACGAAGGAGCCCTCCCGGGAAGCGAGTAGGGCGGACCAGTCGTTGGAATCCGCGGACCGGCTTTCCCGGAGGGTAACCGCGGCGTACTTTGCTTCGGGGAACTCGGCGAGAGCCCGGGCGCAGAGTGCCGAGTATTCCTCGACCTCGATCCCGCCGTCCCCGGAGACCTTGGGTCCCTCGATGCCCAGGGACTTCTGATAGTCCTCCTCGTTTCCGATCAGGACGTCCGCGTACCCCGCGATCTCCGACATGACGTCCTTGGCCTTGGCCCCGTAGTTCCACAGCTTGGCCCGGAAGTTCAGGTCGAAGGAGACCGTCAGTCCCGCGGAGCGCGCCGCGGCCGCGGAGGCGATGCAGGCGTCGGCGCATTTCCTGGAGACCGCGGGGGTGATGCCCGAAAGGTGGAACCAGCTCTGTCCCTCGAAGGCGGCGGCCCAGTCGATGTCGCCGGCCTCGATCTCCGCCAGGGCGGAACCCGCCCGGTCGTAGATGACGTTCGAGGCGCGCTGGTTGGCCCCGTTCTCGAAGAAGTAGATGCCCATGCGTCCGGGCTTCAAGGCGATCCGGGATACGTCCACCCCCTCGCCCCGGAGCCGCCGGAGGCATTCCCGGCCGATCTGGTTGTCCGGCAGGACGGTCAGGAACCGTGCGGCAAGACCCGATCTGGCCAGGGCCACCGCCACGTTTCCCTCGCTGCCGCCGAAGGTGGCTTCCAGGAGGGGAGACTGGAAAAGCCGCTCCTGGCCGGGCGACTTGAGCCGGAGCATGATCTCCCCGAAGGTGACTACGTTCATATCCGTTCCTTTCCATAATTCGAATCGGAGGCCCGGGGCGCCGGTTTCAGGCGGCCCCGGCCGAAATGCCGAAGGGGCTCGGCGATCCCCTACACCGCCGCCTTCACGACCACCTTGTGGATGGGCTCCGTGACCCCGCCCCGGGCGAGGCCGGGCCGGTGGGCGTCCTCGGGGAAGAAGACCAGGGCCGTGCCCGGGGCCAGGATGAATTCGTGGCAGGTTCCCGGCTCCGGGGCCGCGTAGAACTCGATGTCCGGCTTGTAGGGCACCGAGACCGAAAGGCCCTCGGCGCTTCGGGCTTCCACCGTCTCCCTGCCGGAGACGACGAGCTGGATGTCGATGTAGTCCCGGTGGGTCTCGTACCGGGCTTCCTCGGGGGTCTTGGAGGCATAGCGCGAGACCAGGGCGTAGACCTCCGTCCCCGCGATCTCGTGGCGGCCTTCCGGCAAGGCCTCCCATCCGCCCGCCTCCAGCCAGGATATCGCCTTGGCCAGGCTGGGGCTCAGGGCCTTGTACCGGCCCAGGTTCTCAAGGGGTGTCGCGATCATGGTTCCTCCTACCGGGCCAGCCAGCCGCCGTCGACGGCCAGGGTGTACCCGTTCACGTAGTCCGAGGCCCGGGAAGCCAGAAAGACCGCGGCCCCCTGCACGTCCGCCGGGGTGCCCCAGCGTCCCGCGGGGATACGGTCCAGGATGGCCTTGCTCCGCTCCTGGTCAGCCCGGAGGGCCGCGGTGTTGTTCGTGGCCATGTAGCCCGGGGCTATGGCGTTTGCGCAGATCCCGTGCTTTGCCCACTCGTTGGCCATGAGCCGGGTGACGCCCATCACGGCGCTCTTGGAGGCGGTGTAGGAGGGCACCCGGATCCCGCCCTGGAAGGAGAGCATGGAGGCGATGTTGATGATCTTACCCCCCGAGCCCTGGGCGATGAAGCGCCGGGCCGCGGCCTGGCTCAGGAAGAAGACCGTCTTGGCGTTGATGTTCATCACGTCGTCCCAGTCTTTTTCCGTGAAATCGACGGCGTCCTGCCTGCGGATGATGCCCGCGTTGTTCACCAGGATGTCCACCCGGCCCAGGGTCCGCACGGTATCCTCGACGATGCCGGCGACCGGAGCCAGGGACGAGAGGTCCGCCACGATCTCCAGGAAGCGCCGTCCCAGTGCCTCCACCATCTTCTTCGTTTCCGGGGAGGCCACGTAGTCCACCCCCGCCACGTCCGCCCCCGCCTCGGCGAGGGCCGCGGCGATGCCCTGCCCCAGCCCCGTAGAGCTTCCCGTCACGACGGCCACCTTGCCGTCCAGCTTGAATGCATCCAGGATCATGCTTGTCCTCTCCTCGAGTTATCTCAGCGCGGACATGGGCACGGCGTCCATGTCCGTAAAGGTCTGGTTTTCCCCGGCCATGCCCCAGATGAAAGTGTACGGCCCCGTGCCCACCCCGGAATGGATGGACCAGGAGGGGCTGATGACGGCCTCCTCGTTGCGAACCACCAGGTGTCGCGTCTCCGAAGGCCTGCCCAGGAAATGGAAGACCAGCCGGTCCTGGGGCATGTCGAAATACAAGTACACCTCCATGCGGCGTTCATGGGTGTGCACGGGCATGGTGTTCCAGACGCTGCCCTCCGAGAAAGTCGTCATGCCCATGACCAGCTGGCAGGACTCCAGGACCGCGGGATGGATGAACTGGTTGATCACCCGCTGGTTGCATTCCGCGGCGCTCCCCGTCTCCACCCGCTTGGCCTGGGCCATGGTCACAAGGCGCGTCGGGCAGGCCCGGTGGGCGGGGGCGCTGTTCAGGTAGAACTTGGCGGGCCGGGCCGGATCGGCGCTCTCGAAGGACAGCGCCTTGGAGCCCATGGAGACGTAGAGGCCGTCCCGAGGGGCCAGGTCGAACCGGGCACCGTCCACCGTCACGGATCCTGGGCCGCCGATATTGATGACCCCCATCTCCCGGCGCTCCAGGAAGTAGTCCGTGCCCAGGTCCTTGGTGGCGGCCAAGGCCAGGGGACCCGTCGAGGGGGTGACGCCGCCGGCGATCATCCGGTCCACGTGGCTGTAGGTCAAGGAAATCTCCCCGGGCTTAAAGAGCCCGGAGACGAGGAACCGGGAACGAAGCCCCTCGGTGTCCAGGGTCTTGGCGTACTCGGAATTGACGTTTTCGCGGATGTCCATTT
Source organism: Treponematales bacterium (assembly GCA_041738475.1). Classification (GTDB taxonomy): domain Bacteria; phylum Spirochaetota; class Spirochaetia; order Treponematales; family UBA12059; genus JAAYUR01. The sequence continues at coordinate 5,073 of JBGSPT010000252.1, read as the reverse complement.
CGCTCTCCTATCTTATTCGTACTTCGGACCCGGCCCTGCGGCCCCGGTCCGTCCTATCCTAACAAGCCCGGAAGCCAGAGGCTGACCCAGGGCACCAGGGTAACGAGCACCAATACGATCACGTTGCAGATGATGAAGGGAACCGCGGATTTGAAGATGTCCACGATGGACATCCCGCAGATCTTGTGGGCCACGTTCAGGCACATCCCCACGGGCGGGGTGACCAGCCCGATGGCTAGGCCCACGATCAGCACGGCCCCGAACTGGAGCTCGTGCATGCCGAACTGCCGCATCACCGGCAGAAGGATGGGACCGATCAGGAGGATGCAGGGGGTGACGTCCAGGAAAGTCCCCAGGACCAGGATCAGAATGTCCAGGAGTATGAACACCAGGACGGGGCTGATGCCGGATCCCACCAAATAGGCGGCGATCTTCGCGGGCACCTGCTCCACCGCAAGTATCCACGTGAAGATCATGGTAAAGCCCCCGATGATCATGATGGAGCTGGACATGATGGCCGTCTTCTTGAACGCCGCGGCCAGATCCTTCACCCGGAGCTCACGGTACACGAAGAAACCCAAGACCAGCGCGTAGAGCACGGCGATCCCGGCGGATTCGCTGGCCGTGGCGATGCCCAGGGAGACCGAGAGGACGATGAAGATCGGCATCATCACCGCGAGGGATCCGTCCTTGGTGGTCTTCAGCACCTGGGAAGCTGAAAGTTTTTCCCGCCGGGGATGGTATCCCTTCCTGCGGGAGATGACGTAGGTCAGCACGAGCTGGGTGACCCCCACCAGAGTGCCCGGAATGAGACCCGCCAGGAAGAGCCGGCCCACGGAGGCACCGGACACCATGGCGTACATGAGCATGGGCACGCTGGGGGGTATGATCATCCCCATCGTGGAGGAGGCCACGGTGATGCCCGCGGCGAATCCCTTGGGGTAACCCTTCCGCGTCATCTCCGGGATCAGGATGCTCCCCAGGGCGGAGGTGTCCGCCACCGAGGACCCCGAGATTCCGCCGAAGATCATGCTGGCCACCACGTTCACCTCGCCCAGGCCGCCCCGGAAGGGCCGGACCAGGAGCATGGAAAAGTCGATCAGCCGCTTCGTGAGCCCCCCCCGATTCATGAGCTCCCCGGCCAGCATGAACAGGGGCATGGCGATGATGATGAAGTTGTTCGTGCCGGACCATACCCTCTGGGGAAGGGTCATCAGGAACACGGGATCCCGGAAAAGCATGTAAACGATGCCCGCGCCGCCCACGGAATAGGCGATGGGGGTCCCGATCGCCAGGAGGACGATCAGGACCAGGAACATGATCGTGAGATTCATCCCTCGCCTCCCCCGGCCGGGTCCGCTTCGCCGTCGAACCTCGACTTGGTGGCCGGCGGATCGATCGGGACGAATTCGGAAAGGATCCGGACCGCCGCGTAGAAGATGGTGATCCCGAAGGAGACCGGGACCATGGTATAGAAGGAACCGTTCGGGATGCCCGTCGCGGGGGACGGCACGGCGCCGACCCGGGCGATCCACACCCGGGAGTACTTGAAAACGAAGCCCGAGACGACCACGATCGAAACCTGCACGAGGATCGAAAGCACCCTGCGCCGGAGCGGCCGCCCCTCGGAAGGAAGGGTGATCGCGATATGTTCCCCCTCCCGGAGTCCCAGGGCGGCGCCGAAGAAGGTGGTGGCGATGAAGATCATCGTCATCAACTCCTCGGCCCAGGCGAAGGATACGCCGAAGAGGTACCGGAGTATCACCGAGACGATGACCCCCGAGGCCAGAACCCCGACCAAGGTCCCCAGGAGGACCGCGAGAGCCTTGTCCAAAAACCGGACGAGGGCGTTCAGGGCCCCCGGGAAGTGCTTGTCCATACCGTACTATACCTTGAAGCGGACGGATTGATAACCGCGGCCTTTCCGGAACGCGACGCGTCCCGGAAAGGCCGCCATGAACGTTCTGTGGGATCGCGGAACCCGGGGACTACTTCGCCGCGATCACCTTGCGCATCGCATCCAGATCGGCCTTGGTGAACAGGCCCTTGGCCACGAAGAAGTCGTACACCGGGGCGCAGGCGTCGATGAAGGCCTGGCGTTCCTTCGCGGTCGGAGTATAGACCTGGACTCCCGCGGAGGTGATCATCTTGAAGTAGGAGTCGTTCATCTCCCGGCGGAGCCGGTTCTGCTCGTCCGTGTAGATCCAGGCGCCTTCCTCCAGGATCTTCTGGAGGTCCTTGGGCAGGGCGTTGAACCAGGCAAGGTTGACGTCGAAGGGCTCGGGGTGGAACTGGTAGTCGATGAGGGTCAGGTACTTCTGGACCTCATGGAACTTCATGTCCCCGATGTTGGCCAGGGGGTTTTCCTGCCCGTCCGCCACGCCGGTCTTGAGGGCCATGTAGGTCTCGCCGTAGGGGATGGAGACGGGGTTGGCGCCCAGGGCCTGCATGCACTTGATGATGGACTCGATGGGAGGAGTGCGGATCTTGAGGCCCTTCATGTCCGCGGGAGACTTGATGGGCCGGATGTTGTTGGTGAAGTGCCGGGATCCGCCGTCCCCGAAGGCCAGCATCTTGATCCCGTATTTCTCCGCGTCCTTCATGATCATCTTGCCGATGTCGCTGCGGGCGACCTTCATGAGGTCCGCCTGGGTCGGGAAGAAGAAGGGCATCAGGACCAGGTTCAGCTTCGGCGTCTGGGCGTCGAAGACGCCGCCCACGAAGGCTTCCTGGGTGCCCATCTTGAGGGACTCGATCATTTCCCCCTCGTTGCCCAGCTGGGCTCCCGGGTAGATCTCCACGACGAAGCGGCCGCCGGCTTTCTTCTCGACATAGTCCTTGAACACGAGCAGGGACTTGTGCCGGGTGGATTCCGTGGACGAGGCGTGGCCGAGCTTGATCTTGTACACCTTGGACTGGGCGAAAGCGCCCCCCGCGGCTACCAGGACCGCCAAAAGCAACAGGACCAACCTTTTCATCTTGTTCTCCTTCCGAATCGATTTCGAGCCGGCCCTTGACGGCCCGCCCCGGTGTGCCACAATATGAAACGTAATTCCAATACCGGTGCCGATAAAAACCACCTCAAGGGGTGGTTTTATATTGTGGAACCTGATTCCATATCATAGCTTGTTTTTTTATCCTGTCAAGGCTAAAATCCAGGCTGACGGTATGGTCCGGTCCTACAGGAGGTCCCATGGCGGATATGAAAGTCCAATCCCTCGACCGCACCTTCGGCATCCTGAAGATGCTGGCCCAGGATCCGAACGGCCTTTCCCTGGCCGCCATCGCCGAGGGAGAGGACCTGCCCAAGAGCACCGCCTTCCGCCTCCTGGCGGTCCTGGCCCAGCACGAGTACGTTCGGAAACATTCCGAGACCAATCTCTACCGCCTGGGACCCGCCTTCCTTGAACTCTCCAGCCGCTACCTGAACAGCCTGGAGCTCAAGACGGAATCCGCATCCTACATGAGCGAACTGGCCGCCGCCCTGGGAACCATCGTCTTCCTGGCCCGGAGGCAGGGAAACCGCATGGTCTACATCGACAAGCAGGACCAGTACACGAGCCTGCGGAAGTACTCCATCATAGGCCAGCAGAAACCCCTGTACTGCACCTCCCTCGGCAAGGCCCTGATCCTGGACATGCCGGACGAGGAGATCCGAACCCTCCTTGCGGGGGAAGTCTTCGAAAAATTCGGGCCCAAGACCCATGCGGGGGTTGAGGAACTCCTGGCGGACCTCCGGATCTGCCGGGACCGCGGATGGACCCGGGACGACGAAGAGGCGGAACCGGGAATCAACTGCGTGGCGGCCCCTATCCGGGACTATCGGGGGGAAGTGATCTCCTCCATCAGCACCTCCTGGGTCCTGGAAAGCCGCCCGGACCTTACCCCGGAAAAGGCGGCGGTCCATGTGGTCCGAGCCGCCTCGGGCATATCCCGCAGTATGGGATGGACCTGCGACTAGAGGTAATCCACCCGGAAGGGACCGGCGTCCCGGAAGCCCATGGACAGGTACAGGTTCCGGGCGGCGGGATTGCGTTCCTTCACGAACAGCCCAGCGGCCTTGCCCGCCAGGGCGAGCAGTCCGACCAGGTGGGACACCACGTACCGACCCCAGCCCCGGCCCCTCAGTTCGGGAACCACGTAGACCCCGCCTATCTGCCAGGTGCGGAATCCCCGGGCGTTGGTCCGGGCCGTTGCAACGGCCCTTCCTTCCAGCTCCGCCACCGCCACGATCTCGGAGGCCAAGATTCCGTCCAGGGCGGCCCGGGAGGCCCGGGCGTCGAAGCGATGGATTTCCGTGACGACCTCCTCCCGCTCGTAGGCGGAATGCAGGGGAAAGAGGGCGTCCGCGTCGGGGGGAACCGCGGTCCGCACCGCCGCCCCGGGGGCGGGAACCGAGCGGCCCTCCGAGGGGACCCCCGGAGGGCGGTACATGGACCGGTAGGGCGTCATCACCCGGGGCGCCAGATCCAGGATGCTCTCCAGGGCTTCGACGTCCCCCCGGGCTCCCAGGACCGACGCTATCGAACCGCCCTTGAAGAACCGTCCCAGGAGCTTCCCCTCCCCGGGATCGGACGGATCTTCGAACGCGGGGAACACGGTTCCGGTCCGGGTCCACAGCACGGCGCTCCGCAGGCCCCCGGGACCGAAGGATCCGAACACCCCGCCTTCCAGGGGCCCCGGTATATGGAGCCCCCCGGAACGGAGCAGCCTGCCCGTGAAGCCCGCCGCGTAGTCCTCCCGGCGGAGCAGGAATTCCTGAAGAGCCGGGGCGTCCGAGGTCCGGAGCCGGCGCCAGGATTCGCCGGAACGTTCGGGAATCAAGGCGTCCGGGGGATGGGCAGGACCCCGCCGCCCTCGACGGCGCCGGACAGTACCGCGAAGGCCGCGGCGTAGGATTCCCGGGAACCGTTGTAGACCGCCACTCCCCCGTCGATCGGTCCGGCGTCCAGGGCGTACACCGGGGACAGGACGGAGACGAGAAACACCGGCACGCCCGCCCGGGCGGCGGACCTCGCGAAGGCAGCGCCCGCGGGATTCGCGACGTTCACCACCACGGCGCGCACACCCCCC
>JBGSPT010000227.1:0-3142 GCA_041738475.1 Treponematales bacterium | reverse complement strand
CCAGGCCGCGCCCCTGGCGGTCCTGTCCGGGGACGGCCTCGCCCCGGTCCTGCCCCACGCGGGGTTCTCCCTGGGCGCGGGGACGGAACTCCGGGCGGGAGCCTGGATACCCGCCCGGATCCAGCTGGAATACTTCCACGTCTTTCCCTCCGCGGTCAGTTCCGCCGGGGACCTCTACCGCTCCTGGGCGGGCTGGGACCTTTCCCTGGCCTCCGGGGCCCGCGTCCTTTCCCGGGAGGGCGGCTTCCCCCCGGGCCTTGACCTCCTGGGCGGGGTCTCCTTCGGGGCCGCCAAGTACCCGGGCACTACCGTCGCCTTCGCCGTCTTCTCCGCGGACCTGACGGTCCGCGCGGATTTTACAAAGCCCGGGAACGGGAGCTGGCGGGCCGTCCTGCCCCTGTCCTACATCTTCCGCCCCGGGGCCCGGTCCTTTTCCGCGGGGCTGGGGGCCTCCTACACCCTGCCGCCGCTCCGGAAGTCCGGAGCGCCCCCGGGAGGCGCCGAATGACGCGCCCGCATCGGCCCGGAAGGCGCCTGTTTCGAATCCTCCTGTTCACGGTTTACTGTCCACTGTCCACCCTTTTCTCCTGCTCCTTGGAGATCACGGCGACCCGGTACGCCCTGGTGTACGGGGCCGCGGATTATCCGGGGACGGCCCAAGATTTGTCGTATACCGACGCCGACGCCTCCGACATGAGGGATGCCTTGACGACGGCCGGATGGGAGGTCCGATCCGCGATACCCGACGGTACCGTCACGAAGTCCCAGATCCTGACGGATATAGCATCCCTGATCGGAGAGGTGGATCCTGATTCCTCGGTTCTGGTATATTTCTCAGGACACGGGACTATATACAACGGGGAAGCAGCTATATCTCCGACGGACTCGGTTGTTTATTCAGGTCCGCCCGATATCCTCGCAAATTATTCCATTGATACTGATCTACTGATTTCACCGTCCACTCAGTTGTCCGCCCTCGACGCCCTTCCCTGCCGCAATAGGATTCTCATCCTGGACACCTGCTACTCCGGGGGCTTCGTCACGGACACCGGCACCCTGGACGCGGCCCCCCAGAACTTCGGGGTCTACGACGACGGAACGGACGGATCGGCGATCCTGGCCGCCCTGGGCTCGTACTCCGACCTCCTGGCCTCCGCCTTCGACTCCTACGATCCGGCGACCCCCATGGTGGTGACCGCGGCGGGCTCCGAGGAGCTGTCCTACGAAAGCGGTACGTACGGCAACGGGGTGTTCACTTATTTCTTCCTGGAGGCCGCCTCGAGAGGCGACCTGGACGGGAACGGCTTTGTGACCCTGCAGGAGGCGTACCGGTATGCCCGGGCCGGGGTGGAGAAGTATTGGAATTCTGTTTATATAGGTTCCGCCGACTTTCTCCCCCGGATCTCCGGGAACGCCCGGGACGTGGTGATCTTCTGACGGGGTATCGGGGCCGGAACCTTCCGGGCTAGGATACTTTCCGATCCCGGGAAGGGATTCCGAGGAAGGTGCCATGGAAACCAGAGTCTACGGATATCGATGGGTCGTGCTGGGTTCGTTCATGCTCGTGAACCTGGCCGTCCAACTCCTATGGATTTCCTACGCCCCGGTGACGGGGATCGCCGCGGCGTTCTACGGGGTCACGGACCTTAGGATCGGACTTTTTTCCATGGTCTTCATGATCGCCTTCATTCCCCTGTCCATACCCGTATCCTGGTCCATCGACACCCTGGGCTTCCATAGGACCGTCGGCTTCGGCTCCCTGTTGATGGGGGCCTTCGGGATCCTGAGGGGACTGGCGGGGTCGAACTACGGCCCGGCCCTGGCGGGGTCCATCGGCATTGCGGCGGCCCAGCCCTTCCTGCTGAACGCCTGGACCAAGGTGCCCGCCCTATGGTTCCCTCCCAAGGAGCGGGCTACGGCGGTGGGCCTGGTCACCCTGGCCAACCTCGCGGGCACGGCACTTGGCATGGTCCTCACTCCGGGCCTCGTGGAGGCGGCCGGCATTCCCCGGGTACAGCTGTACTACGGGCTCTTTTCCGCCGCCTGCGCGGTCCTGTCCGTCCTGGCCGCTCGGGAGCGGCCGCTCCTCCCGCCCTCCGAGGACGCGGGAACGGAACGGTCCTTAATGCTGGACGGACTCAAGCACGCCTTCACGATTCCTTCCTTCCGGCGCTTCCTGGCAATAGCCTTCATCGGCCTGGGAATTTTCAACGGAGTGACGACCTGGATCGAGGCCATCGTCCGGCCCCGGGGGTTCGGACCCGTGGAGGCGGGAACTTTGGGAGCCGTCCTGCTGGTCGCGGGCGTGGTTGGCGCGGTGGTCCTGCCGGCCCTGTCCGACAAGGCGGGAAAGCGAAAACCCTTCATCCTCCTGGGAACGGCCCTCGCCATCCCGGGACTCGCGGGGCTGGCCTGGGCGCAATCCTTCGCCGGGCTGTGCCTGGCCGCGGGCGCTCTCGGGTTCTTCCTCACCGGGGTCTTGCCCACGGGCATGCAGTACGCCTCGGAGGCGGTGCTCCCGACGCCGGAAGGCACGTCCAACGGGCTCATCCAGCTCTTCGGACAGGCCTCGGTCGTGTTCGTGTACCTCATGGAGGCGCTCCGGACCCGGGACGGCTCGTTCACGGTTTCCCTGGCCGCGGCGTGCGCCCTGCTCGCCCTGGCCGCGGTCCTGGCGGCTACGTTGAAGGAGTCCTGAGAACCCGGAGCGGGCGCCCTGGTCGCCTTCGGGATCGGCCGGCTGATCTGGAAGGTCGCCGGTAAAAAAATCCTTTCCTCGGACCGTGTACGGGACTACGCCCGGCGCATCGGCCGGAAGTATGGCTTCCGGGTCGGCCTGGCCGCCCGGAAGATCTACGCCGCGGTCCGTACCTGGTGCCTCGACGAGACCCCCGAGCCGGCGGACTGCGGCTGAGCCGAGCCGGAGCCAAAGCGGGTCCTGCGCCTCGAGACATCCATACAAACGAAAATATTTCTTGTTTTGCAAGCCGCCCTTGACTACCTTAAACCTACCCTAGTGAAAACGTTGTAACCGGGAGAGACCCATGCTGGACACCTGGACGCGGGGTTGGAAGGACAGGCTTATGGACGGCGCGGGCCGGCTCTGCGCCCGGCTGGCTCCCGCCTCGGCCTACACCTGGGC
>JBGSPT010000221.1:0-6601 GCA_041738475.1 Treponematales bacterium | reverse complement strand
GATGCCCAGGTCCGCGGCCAGGTCCTGGCCGCCCAGGGTGAGGCCCGAGAGCCGGGGCGAGGCCGCGGCTATGGCCGCGGCGTTCACGATGGCCCGGGCGGTTTCCAGCATGGCCTGGATCCGGACGGTCCCGGGCTCGATGCCGTTCTCCTTCTCCAGGCGGGAGATGATCCGGTCCGCCTCAAGGACGTCCTCGGGGCCGTCCACCTTGGGCAGGCGGACGGCGTCGGGACGGGCCGGGACGATCTGGGCGAGGTCCGGTTCGAAGAAGGGCGTATCCCTCCCGTTGATCCGCACCACCCTCTCCACGCCCCCGAAGTCGAGGGCCAGGAGGGCCCGGCGGACCAGCTTTCGGGCCGCGTCCTTCTCCGCCAGGGCGATGGAGTCCTCCAGGTCCAGGAGGACCCCGTCGGCCCCGTAGATTGAGCAGCTCTGGATCATCCCCGGGTTGTTCCCGGGGATGTACAGCAGGGAGCGCCGGGGGCGCCCCGACGTCCGTAAGGGCTTCATACTGCGTGCTTCTTCCTCTTGGCCAGGGAGTATATAAGCGAGGCCGCGGCCAGGACAAGGAACACCGCGGAGATCGGCTTCTGGAGGAAGATGCCCAGGGAGCCGTCGGACAGGACCAGGGAATTCCGCAGGGCCTGTTCCGTGGTGCCCCCCAGGATCAGCGCCAGGACCAGGGGCGGCAGGGGTATCTCGAGCTTGGAGAACAGGTACCCGATCACCGCGGAGACCATCACCACCACGAAGTCGAAGGAGCTGTAGTTCAGGAAGTAGGTCCCGATCAGGGCCAGGCCCATGATCACCGGCAGCATGATCCGGGTGGGAACCTTGAGGATCTGCACCAGGGGTATGGCCAGGGGCAGGTTGATGATGACCAGGATGATGTTCCCGATCAGCATGGAGGCTATGACGCCCCAGGCGATCTCGGGGTGATCCGAGAAGAGGGTCGGGCCGGGCCGTACGCCCAGGAGCATCAGGGCGCCCAGCATGACCGCGGTGGTGCCGGATCCGGGTATGCCCAGGGTCAGGAGGGGCACCATGGCGCCGCAGGAGCAGGCGTTGTTGGCGGACTCCGGGGCGGCCAGGCCCTCGATGGCGCCTTTGCCGAACTCCTCGGGATGCTTGCTGATGTTCTTCTCCAGGGCGTAGGACATGAAGGTGGCGATGGTGCCGCCCATGCCCGGGAGGACTCCCACTACGAAGCCCAGGGGGCCGCTCCGGAGCATCGGGGGGAGGGAACGTTTCCACTCCTCCTTGGTGATCCAGACCCTGCCGATGTGCTTGGAGTCGAACTTGTGGACCGCGTTTATGTCCTTGTAGTTCTTGAAGACCTCGCAGACCGCGTAGACGCCGATGATGATGACCAGGAAGTCGATCCCGTCCTGGAGGGCCTCCGCCCCGTAGGTGAAGCGGATGATTCCGGTCAGGGCGTCGATGCCCACCGTGGAGAGCATGAGGCCGAACACGATGGCCACCGCCCCCTTCAGGAGGTTGCCCTCGGAGAGGGTGATCGTCGCCACCAGGGCGAACATCATGAGGGAGAACATCTCCGCGGGCCCGAACTTCAGGGCCGCGTTCGCTATGGGCTGGGTCAGGAAGACCAGGAAGAGCATGCCGATCATGCCTCCCACGAAGGAGCCCACGGCGGAGACGGCCAGGGCCGTTCCGGCCCTCCCCTGCTTGGTCATGGGGTAGCCGTCGAAGCAGGACACGATGGCGGAGGCGTCTCCGGGGGTGTTGATCATGATGGAAGCCCGGGAGCCGCCGAACATGGCTCCGTAATACACCGCGCACATGGTGATGAGGGCCGTGGCGGGATTCATCCCGAAGGTGATGGGGATCAGGATGGCCACCCCTGTGGCAGGCCCGAGGCCGGGGAGCATGCCGATGATGGTGCCCAGGGTCCCGCCTATCACCACCCACATCATGTTGGTCCAGGTGAGGGCGGTGTGGAAGCCCAGGGCCAGGTTGGCGAATATCTCTTGCATCGTCCGTCTCCTTCAGAAGGGCAGCATCGACTCGAGGAAGCCCCGGGGCAGGCTGAGCTGCAGGGCCACCGCGAAGACGCCGTAGGTGATGACGGAGAACGCGAGGGAGAGTATCGCGTTCTGGACCAGCCGGCCCTTGTTGATCAGGGTCGTAATGAAGATCATGAAAAGGGTCGTGGGGATCAGGAAGCCCAGCGTGTCCATTACCAGGCCGTATACGATCCCGACCACGGTGGTAAGGAGGATCTTGAGCCAGATATCCTTATGCTCGATGAAGCCGAAGTCCGCCTTCTTGGACTGCTTCCCGGGCTTTCGGTCCCCCAGGATAAGCACCAGGCCCGCCAGGATGGATCCGATACCGACCACCAGGGGGAAAATCTTGGGCCCGAGCCTGTCCCCCATCCTCATCTCGGGCAGCAATAGCGCGGTGACCGTGTACACGGCCCCGACAAGGACGGCGATGATTCCGGTCAGGGTGTCTTTCGTCACGAGCGCACCTCCCGGCGCGTCTCGGACGCGCCTGCGCGGGGGCGGTTTGTCGCCCGCCCCCGCTCGTTCATTCGTTCAGGCTTATTTCTTGAGCCCGACGGTGGTGAGCAGGTCGTCGAAGACCTGGGTCTCCTGGGTCAGGAAGGCCGTGTGGGCGGCGGAGTTCTGGTAGAATCCGGTCCAGCCGAGCTTCTCGATCTGGTCCTTCCAGGTCTTGGTCTGGACCATCTTGGTGAACACGTCGTCCCAGTACTTGACCATGGCGGGGGTCATCCCGGGGGCGCCGATGATGCCGCGCCAGTGGGGGAAGACCACGTCGAGTCCCTGGGCCTTGAAGGGCTGGACCCCGGGCAGGAAGGACAGGGGAGCGTCGGAGCTGACGCCCAGGACCCGGACCTTGCCGGCCTTGTGCTGCTCCAGGACCTCTCCCAGGCCGATGGTGGTGGCCTTGATGTGCCCGCCCAGGAGGGCCGGGACGATCTCGCCGCCCGCTCCGGGGTAGACTATGAACTTGAGCTTGGAGGGATCGACGCCGTAGGCCTTGGCCAGGCGGAGGATCAGGAGGTGGTCGTTGTTCCCAAGGGTGGGGCCCACGCCGATCGGAATGGAGGCGGGATCCGCCTTGATGGCCTCCATCAGGTCTTTCACGTTCTTGTAAGGGGCGTCCGCCTTGACGGCGATGGAGATCCACTCGGTCTGGAGGGCCGCCAGGGGGGTGAAGTCCCTGAAGGTGAGCTCGCTGGAGCCCAGGAGGTTGTTGAGCATGATAAGGGTGGAGGTGGCGGCCAGGTACTCGCCCTGTCCCTTCTTGCCCTTCAGGTAGGTCCAGCCTACGGCCCCGCCGCCGCCCGGCTTGTTGACCACGATCACGTTCCGGTTTACGAGCTTCTCGTCCACAAGGGTCTTCTGCACGACCCGGCAGAGCATGTCCCAGCCGCCGCCCGGGTTGGCGGGTGCCACCAGTTCGATGGTCTTCGTGGGCTTCCAGGTCTGGGCGCCGACGAAGGACACCGCCAGGATCGAGAGCGCAAGCACGATCACAAGTGTCTTCTTCATGATACCGTTCCTCCTAAGGATCGGAAATATCGCTCGCCCGCCGCGAGGGCGGTTACGGCCTAAAAGAAGGGGAAGTCCTTGAGCTCTTCGGCGTAGCCCGACTTGTCCCGCCAGATCGAGAAGGACTCGTCCAGGTGCTCCGACCAGATCGCCGCGGCACGGTCCGGGTCCCGGGCCCGGAAGGCCTCCCAGAGCTGCCGTCGCCGGGACACGCTTCGGCCCACCCGGTTGGGCAGGACCACCCGCATGACCCCGTACCGGTCGAACACCTCCCGCTGGGCGTAGACCAGGCCCTCCAGGTGCTCGGAGCCGCAGGACCGGAAGAGGACCGCGTTGTACTCCTTCACCAGGGCGAAAAGCCGTTCCTGGTCCGCTTCGGCCCGACCGGACGCGGCGAAGGCTTCCAGGCGGTCCAGGATGTCTTCCATCCGCGCCAGGTCGGCCTCGGAAATGCGCAGGGCCGTGTACCGGAGGGCCAGCATCTCCAGGGCCTTCCGGATCGCGAAGGAGTGGGCCAGTTCCCGGGGGGACAGGCCGAGGACCCGGTTGCCCCGCATGGGTACCCGCTCGATATAGCCGCCGAGTTCCAGCTTCTGGACCGCCTCCCTAACGGGGGTGCGGCTCACGCCGAATTCCTCGGCGATCTCCACGTCCGTGAAGTAGGTGTCCGGCTTCAGTTCCCCCTGTACGATGGCCTTGCGGAGGCGCTCGAAGATGATGTCCCGTACCGGCTGGGTGCGGAGGTCCGGAACATCCCTCAGGTAACCCACGGCTATCCTCCTGGAAAGAATTCTGCAGAATTTTTTGGATTCTGCATCCTGGATCCAGAATCCAGGTGTATACTAGACCCGCATCGGGAATCTGTAAAGCAGAATTCGTGGTGAAGCCGCGTTTATTCAATCAGGAGGAGATATGGCGAAGAACCTTGTCCGGAAGCTCATCGAATCCCACCGGAGCGGCGACGCGGAGGGCGGGGAACTCTCCCTTCGAATCGACCAGACCCTGACCCAGGACACTACGGGCACAATGGCCTACCTCCAGTTCGAGGCGGTCGGGGTGGACCGGGTCCGCACGGAACTGTCCGTGAGCTACGTGGACCACAACATCCTTCAGACGGGCTTCGAGAACGCCGACGACCATGCCTACCTGCAGGATGTGGCCGCCAAGTACGGAATCCGCTTTTCCCGTCCGGGCAACGGGATCTGCCACCAGGTCCACCTGGAGCGTTTTGGGGTGCCCGGCAAGACCCTCCTGGGCTCGGACAGCCACACCCCGACGGCGGGGGGCCTTGGGATGCTGGCCATGGGCGCCGGGGGCCTGGATGTTGCCCTTGCCATGGCGGGGGTGCCCTTCTCGATCCCCGACCCCAAGGTCCTGAACGTGGAGCTCCGGGGCCGCCTTTCCCCCTGGGTCGGGGCCAAGGACATCATCCTGGAGCTCCTGCGACGGCTTTCCGTCAAGGGCGGGGTCGGGAAGATCCTGGAATACTCCGGGGACGGGGTCGCCTTTCTCACGGTCCCCGAACGGGGCACCATCACCAACATTGGGGCCGAGCTGGGGGCCACCACCTCGGTCTTCCCCTCCGACGGGGTCACCAAGTCCTTCCTGGAAGCCCAGGGACGGGGCGGGGACTGGGTTCCCCTTTCCGCGGATCCCGGAGCGGACTACGACGAGACCGTCGTGATCGACCTTGCGGCCTTGGAACCCCTGATCGCCCTTCCCCACATGCCGGACAAGGTCGTCCCCGTCCGGGAGGTCGAGGGCACCCCGGTGGACCAGTGCTTCATCGGATCCTGCACGAACTCCTCCTACCTGGACCTGGCCCGGGCCGCCGCGGTCCTCCGGGGCCGGAAGGTCGCGGAACGGACCAGCCTGGTCGTCGGACCGGGCTCCCGGCAGACCCTGCTCATGATCACCAAGGAAGGGATCCTCGCGGACCTGGTCGGGGCGGGTGCCCGGATCCTGGAATGCGCCTGCGGGCCCTGCATCGGCATCGGCCAGGCCCCCAGCTCGGGCGGCGTGTCCCTACGCACCTCGAACCGCAACTTCGAGGGCCGGTCGGGCACCAAGGACGCCCTCGTGCACCTTGTCAGCGTGGAGACCGCCGCGGCTTCCGCGGTCCGGGGGGTGATCACGGACCCCCGGACCCTGGGCCCCGCCCCGTCGATCAGCCAGCCGACGGCCTTCCTGGTGGACGACTCCCAGGTGGTCCTTCCCCCCGCGGGCGGTTCCGGGGTGGGGATCCGCCGGGGTCCGAACATCAAGGCCCTCCCGGAGTTCCGGCCTCTGGCGGACGTCCTGGACGGGGAGGTCCTCCTGGCCCTGGGGGACGACATCACCACGGACCACATCCTGCCCGCGGGCAGCCGTATCATGTCCCTCCGTTCCAACCTGCCGGCGATCTCGGAGTACTGCTTTTCCGCCGTGGATCCCTCCTTCCCGGCCCGGGCCCGGGCGGCGGGGGGCGGATTCGTGACGGCCGGGGAGAACTACGGCCAGGGCTCCAGCCGGGAGCACGCCGCCCTCTCGCCCCTCTTCCTGGGGGTCAAGGCGGTGATCGCAGCGTCCTACGCCCGGATCCACCGGCAGAACCTGGTGAACGCGGGGATCCTTCCCCTGACCTTCGCGGACAAGGCGGACCGGGCCGCCCTGCGCGCCGGGGACCGTCTGCGCATCGAGGGGGTTCGGGGCGCCCTGGAGGGGGAACGGATCCTGGTCCGGAACGAGACGACCGGCAAGACCGTGGAAGCCCTGCACGGCCTGTCCCGTCGGCAGGTCGAGATCCTCCGGGCGGGGGGAGCCCTGAACGCCGTACGGGCGACCGGGGCGGGGGTATAACCGTGTCCTCCGCGTACGGCGACCGCGATGTCCGGGAGATCCGGGACGGCCCCGCCCGGACGGAACGGGAGGCTCTCCTGGCTTCCCGGGGACTCTCCGTGCCCGGTGGGGAAGGCCTCGTCCTGGGCCTCTACGAGGGGGACCGGCTGGCCGCCACGGGCTCCCTGGTGGGCGACGTGATCCAGGGCCTGGTGGTGTCCCGGGAAGGCGAAGGCGGCGGCGCG
>JBGSPT010000197.1:0-1966 GCA_041738475.1 Treponematales bacterium | reverse complement strand
CTGGCGGGAACCGACGCCCTCTACGACGGGGCCTTCCGCCAGCACGGGATCACACGGGTGCGGTCCGTGGAGGAGCTCTCCGACGTACTCCGGGCTTTCGACACCCTCCCCCTGCCTGCGGGAAACCGGGTCTTCATCCTGACCCAGGCCGGCGGCCCGGGTATCCTCTGCGTGGACGAACTGGCATCGGCGGGCATCTTCCGGCCCGCCCGGGTATCGGACGCGACCAAGTCCGCCCTCAAGGACTGCCTGCCCCCCATCGCCTCGATCTGCCACCCCGAGGGTCACGCGGACATCACCGCCGCGGCGGGTGCCCGGGAGCACGTGGAATCCCTGGAGATCCTCCTGCGGGATCCCGGGGTGGACGCCGTCCTCTTCATCACCGTGGCGACCCTCTTCCTGGACCTGGCCGCCATGGCCCGGGGCATTGCGGAGGTCGTGGAACGCCTCCGGAGCGAGGGCGTTTCCAAGCCGGTCCTGCCCGCGGTCCTTTCCGGGGACTGGACCCGGGAGTCCCGGGGGATCCTGGAAAAGGCGGGCATCCCGACCTTCGAGAGCCCCGAGCGGGCCGTGCGCGCCCTGGCCGCCCTGCGAGGCTACGCCGAGTTCCGGGGAAGGAGGCCGTCGTGAGGACCCTGGACGAATACCCTGCCCTGGAGCTCCTGGAGAGCCGGGGCATTCCCGCCGCCGCCCGGGAGCTTGCGGAAAGCGAGGACGCCGCCGTCGCCGCGGCCGCCCGGATCGGCTACCCCGTGGTGTTCAAGATTTCGGCGCCTTCGGCCCTGCACAAGACCGAGATCGGCGGCGTAGCGGTCGGGATCCGGGACGAGACGGAAGCCCGGGCCGCGTACCGGGGCATCCTGGAGCGGGCCGCGAAGGCCGGCCTTAAGCCGGGATCCGGGCTCCGGGGCGTCCTGGTCCAGGAAATGGTCAGGGGCGGGGCGGAGTTCATCCTGGGAGGGTACCGGGACCCCGGCTTCGGTCCGGTGGTCATGGTCGGCCTCGGGGGGATCTTCACGGAACTCCTCAAGGAGGCCGCCTTCCGCCTGGCTCCCGTGGACGAGGCGGAGGCCCTGCGCATGGTCCTGGAAACCCGGGCCCGGGTGCTGGCGGCGGGATTCCGGGGGGCGCCGCCCCTCGACCTGGACCCCCTCTGCTCCGCGATCGCGGAGCTCTCCCGGATGATGTCGGAGTCCGAGGATATCGTGGAGTTCGACGTGAACCCCTTCGTGCTGACTTCCTCGGGGGGCCGGGCCCTGGACGCCCTGTTCAAGTACCGCTGAACCCTGTCGAAAGACGGGACTGCCGCCGGGATGACCCGGCGGCCGTTCGTTTTATCGGACCCGTGGGCGGATTCCTCAGCGGCGGCGGGGCAGGTAGGCGGCACCGGAGAACTTCTCCGGGTCCAGCCGGGGATCCTCGGGAAAGAGGACGCGTCCGCCCTTGACCACCGCCACGGGCCAGCCGATCCCCAGCTCGCCCTGGTGCAGGGCGAAGTCCGACCGGGACCGGGCGCCCTCCACGCTGATCTTCTTCATCCGGTCCATGTCCACGATGACCAGGTCCGCGTCGGAGCCCGCCAGGATCGTCCCCTTGCGGGGGTAGACTCCGAA
This sequence comes from Treponematales bacterium, assembly GCA_041738475.1. GTDB lineage: Bacteria > Spirochaetota > Spirochaetia > Treponematales > UBA12059 > JAAYUR01. The sequence continues at coordinate 353 of JBGSPT010000197.1, read as the reverse complement.
GACCCGGGCGGGGTTGGCGGAAACCTTCTCCACCAGGCGTTCCACGCTCATGTGGTGCTTCCGAGCGCCGTCCAGGAGCAGGGGCAGGTGGGTCCCGACGGCGGGGTACCCGGGCATGGTCTCCCAGAAACTCCGGCCGCCGGTCTTCTGCTCCGCGGTCAGGGGGGTGTGGTCCGTCCCGATCGTGTCGAGGGTGCCGTCCTCCAGGGCCTTCCAGAGGGCTTCCCGGTCCCCGGCGCTCCGTATGGGAGGGCTCATCAGGGCAAGGGGCCCCTGGGGGCTGTCGAAGTCCGTGGAGAGATAGGGCGAGGTGGTCTCGGCGTAGAAGCGGCCCGGCCGCTCCGCCTTGGCCC
>JBGSPT010000185.1:0-4847 GCA_041738475.1 Treponematales bacterium | reverse complement strand
CGCGTCTGCGGACCCTCTCCTCCGCCCAGGCCCGGGCGAAACGCTCGTCGGACAGGAGTCCCAGCCGCTCCAGCCTATCCAGGGCCGGAGTTGCCGCCCCGTCGGCCATGCCCCGCTTCCTGAGTTTCATGGCCAGGAGGTATCGGGTCTGCTCGGCCCGTGCTAAAAGCTCCATCCCCTTGGCCTCCGCCTCGTAGATTCCCGAGGCTTCCTCCGCGCCGGCCAGGAACTCCGGTCCGGCCTCCTGGCCCGGGGAGGGGACGGGGCCCGCTGCGGGAGGAAGGTACTCCAGGCGGAACAAAAAACGGGAGCCCCCGTCCGTGCGCATTCGCACGATGCCGGAGGCTCCGATTTCCAGGGATTCGACGCGCATCGCGTCGCTCCCGGATCAGCGCTTGGAGAACTGGAACCGGCGGCGCGCTCCGCGCTGGCCGTACTTCTTCCGCTCCACCATTCGGGGATCCCGGGAAAGCATGCCGTTCGTGCGCAGGGCCGTGTGGTTCGCGGGGTCGAACTGGGCCAGGGCCCGGGCTAGACCGTGCCGGCAGGCTCCGGCCTGGCCGTTCATGCCTCCGCCGACGACGTTGATGACCACGTCCAGTTTGTTCTCGTTGGCGGTGACCACCAGGGGGCCCCGGACTTTGTTGAACAGCTCCTCGAAGCGGAAGTACTTGTCCGCCTCAAGGCCGTTCACGACGATCTTGCCCGAACCTTCGCGAAGGTAGACGCGGGCTACCGAGGTCTTGCGGCGTCCGGTTCCGATACCCAGATTCCTGACCATTATTCTTGTCTCCTACAGTTCCAGGGCTACGGGCTGCTGCGCGGCGTGGGGGTGGTTCGAGCCGGCGTAGATCTTCACGTTCTTGTTGAGCTTGCGGCCCAGAGGTCCCTTGGGAAGCATCCCGCGGATGGCGATCTCCAGGGGCATGCCGGGATGCCGGTCCGAGAGGGCCTGGTAGGTCTGGCCCTTCAAGCCTCCGGGAAACCCGGTATGGTGGTAGTACATCTTGTTCTCGCGCTTGGCCCCGGTCACGGCCACCTTGTCGGCGTTGATGACCACTACGTAGTCGCCGATCTCCTGGTGGGGCGTATAGAACGGCTTGTTCTTGCCGCGGAGGATGTAGGCCACCTTGGAGGCCACGCGGCCGAGGGATTTGCCCTCGGCGTCGATGAGATACCAGGAGCGCGGAGCCTCTTCAGGCTTCACAAAGACGGTCTTCATGTATCGATTCCTTCGTGTTCTTGGAATACTGCGGAAAATAGCGGGGTGATACTCCCATATTACGGGGATCGTGTCAAGTCGGGCGTCAGGACACAGGAGTCAGGACTCAGGTAACAGGACCCAGGAGTCCGTCGACCGCGCAGGTATCGGTGGAACCGGCTTCGGCATCCGCCGGGTGGACTGTCATCCGGCGCTTGGCTCCTGTGTCCGGGGTCCTTACTTCCCCGCGTTCTCCTTGGCTTCCTCTTCCTCTTCTTTCTTGGCCTCCATCCGGTCCTTGATGTCGGCGATGCCGATGAAGACCGCGATCAGGCCGATGAGGACCGCGAGGACCGGGAGGGATCCCCGGAGGAACACGACGACATCCTGCCACCACGCCAGGCCGAAGGGTACGCAGGCCGCTGCGGCCAGAACGATCAAGACGATACCGACTATGAGGGCTACCATGACGTAATAATCCTCCTCGTGTTCACACGGATCCGCCGGTGGGGCTCCGGCGGGCCGAGGGGCGGCCATGGCCGCCAACCTAAGCATACCCGAAAGAAGCATTTCGTCAATACGGTGGTCGGTAGTCGGTGGACGGTGGTCAGGAAGAGCGTTTCCGCCCCCTGTCCACTGTCCACCGGCCACACTTCCCTGCTATACTTTCTTCCCGCCTCCAGGCGGAATCCATCGACAGGCGGTCCCATGATCCCCAACGGAGCCCTCGTACTCTACAAAGGAAAACCCGCCCTGGCCCGGAATTCTGGGGACAAGCTGGAACTTACGATCCCCGGCGCCCCTGTGGTGAAGGTCCGGCCCAAGGACGTGGAACTCCTCCACCCCGGGCCCCTGTCCAAGATTCCCGAACCCAGGGGGGACGGGGACTTCGAGACCGCCTGGGAGATGAGCGCGGGCCAGACCCTGACATTGGAAGGTCTGTGCGAACTCGTCTTCGGGCACGCCGGCCCCGAGGAAGCCCTGGCCTGCCGTCTGGAAGTCCTGGACGGCCTGCGCTTCCGGTCCGAGGAAGGCGCATCCGGGTTCCGGGCGGCATCCCCGGAGGATCGGGAGAGGGAGGCCGCCCGGAGGACCCGCAAGGAGAGCGAGGCGGCGGACAGGGAGGCCTTCCTGGTCCGGGCCCGGGCCGGCCGCTTCGAGGCGGGGGATGAACGTTTCCTGGGAGAGGTGGAGGCCTTCGCCCTGGGAGCCACCCAGAAGGCCCGGATCCTGGGAGACCTGGGACTGCCGGAAAAGCCCGACGCCGTGCACGCTTGGCTGCTCAAGACGGGACGGTGGACCGACGCGGTGAATCCCTGGCCCGTCCGCTTCGGGGCCGCGGCCCGGGCGCCGGACCTCGAACTCGGCCCCGAGGACGATTCCGGCCGGGTCGACCTCACGGACATGGAGGCCTGGGCCATCGACAACGCCTGGAGCAGGGACCCCGACGACGCGGTTTCCTTCGACGGCCGGGATGTATGGGTGCACGTTGCGGATCCCTCCTCCACGGTCCTTCCGGGGAGCCCCGCGGACCGGGAAGCCTCCGACCGGGCCGCCACCCTCTACCTGCCCGAAGGCTCCGTCCCCATGCTGCCGGACTCGGCCCTGGAGCGGTTCGGCCTGGGCCTTTCGGACGTGAGCCGGGCCCTGTCCGTCCGAATCTCCCTGGAACCGGACGGCTCGGTCCGGGAGGCCGAGATCCTGCCCACCCTCGTGAAGGTCACCCGGCTTTCCTATGGCCAGGCCGACCCCCTGCTGGGTTCCGGCCCCCTGGCGGACCTGGACCGGATCGCGGGAATCCGCTCCGCGGCGCGGGAAGCCGCGGGAGCCGTAGATATCGCCATCCCGGAGGTTCGGGTCTGGGTGGATTCCGGGGAACCCCGGATCGACCCGATCCCCGACTTCCGGTCCAGCGCCGTAGTCCGGGAGATGATGGTATTGGCGGGAGAGGCCGCGGCGCGCTGGGCCTTCGACCGGTCCCTGCCCTTCCCCTACTACAGCCAGGAGGCCCCCCAGGATTCGGCCTCCCTTCCGGCCGGCCTGGCCGGGGAGTTCGCCAAGCGTAGGCTCATGAAGGCCGGGATGGCGGGCCCCCAGCCCCGGGCCCACCGCGGCCTGGGGGTGCCCTTCTACGCCCAGTTCACCAGCCCCCTCCGGCGCTACTCCGACCTCCTGGCCCACCACCAGGTCCGTGCGGTATCGGCGGGACGGAAACCCCTGGCGGAGGACGAAATCTCCGCCCTCCTGGGCCGCGCCGCGGCCGCGGCGGCACAGATCCGCCAGGCCGAACGGTCCAGCCAGCTCCACTGGACCCTGGCCTTTCTGGGAAGGCGCCCCGGCTGGACCGGCGAGGGCATCGTGGTGGGAAACGGCAGCCCCGCCTCGGTCTATATACCCTGTCTAGGAATGGAAACCCGGGTCCGCCTTGGGGGAACGGAACTCAACGCGAACGTCTCCCTGCGGCTGAGCGGCGTGGACCTGGCCCGCCAGGACGCCCGGTTCGAGCCCGCCGGACCCTAGGGGCGCACGCCTTTCCCGCTCCGGAAGCCCGCACGGACCCCGCGTCCTTGACGGCCGAGAACCACGGGAGTATCCTCCCAAGTCAATGGAGCAAAAAGACTACCGCCTGGCGGCGATCCTTTACACGGATATAGCGGGCTTCTCGCGGATGATGGAAAACGACGAGGCGGGAACCCTCCGGCTCCTCCACTTCCACAACGCCGTGATCACCGAAGCCGCGGAGAGAAGACACGGCACGGTCATCAAGACCATCGGGGACGCCTTCCTGGTGGACTTCCGGAATACCGTGGAAGCCCTGCAGACCGCGCTGGAGATCCAGGACAAGTTCTACCAATACAACCTGGAGCATAGGGAACTGCCCCTCCTGGTGCGCGTCGGGATCCACCTGGGGGATATCTATTTCTTCGAGAACGACGCCCTTGGGGAGGGCATCAACATCGCGGCCCGGCTCCAGTCCCTGGCCCATCCGGGAGCCATCTGCATGTCCCAGGACGTGTACAACCAGGTCCTCAACAAAATCGACTTCCACGCGGTCAAACTGGGCAAGGTCTCCCTGAAGAACATCACCAAGGAGATCCACGCCTACGAGATCTCCAGCGCAAACGTCGAGTTCGATCCCGACCGGGACAAGCCTCGGCCGGGCTTTCCGCCCGGGATCTACGCGGGCGACTCGCCTGCGGAACTTGAAACCCCGGGTCCTTCCGTCCCGAATCCTGGCGCGAAAAAGGCCCCGCCGGCCGCTACGGACTCCGCCAAAGCCCAGGGGCCGGATCGGGACTACAGTCCCGAGGGTTCCGCGAACGTCCTTGCGGAGATCCGCAAAGCCATCCTCGAGGACACCAAGACCGAGGGACGACGCCTGTCCGTGGACGAGGCTTTGAAGAGATACGGCGACTACGGAGTAGAGGCCCACGAGGTGATAGCCCGCATGGCGGAGCAGGGGCTCCTGGTGAAGCGCAGCCCCTCCCGGATCGACGCGGCCAGCAGATTCGACGGGGAATCCCTGGGACGGGATATCGAGCGGGCGGTCCGGGGCATCGTGGCCCTGGTGGACGACAAGATCGGGGAATATGAGGAAAGCCGCCGCCGGGAGCGCGGCGGCGCCCGCGACAACGCCGAAGACGGC
>JBGSPT010000184.1:0-1579 GCA_041738475.1 Treponematales bacterium | reverse complement strand
CGGGCCGCCCCCAGGAGGCGGGCTTCCGGTAGGGACAAGCCGGTCAGGCGGGCCAGGAGGACGGCCCCGTCCACCTCCGGCCAGGGCGTTCCGGCAGCCCGGGCCGACCGATGGTCCCTCCGAATTTCCTCCAAGAGCCGCTCCTCGAAGCGGCCGGGTTCTTCCCGGATTCCGAACTCCTCCAGGACCTCCCCAAGGGCTTTCGGACCCGCCCTAGAAACATTCTCCGGGCCGGAAACGGAGGCCTCCTCCGCGGTCCCCACCTCGCCGGCTCCGCTGGAAACGAGGGTACCGTAGACGTCCAGGATCAGGGCACGGGGACGCCGCGGCAGGGGGCGGCCCGCCAGGGATGCGAAGGGCTCCGGCAGATCCGGGGGCGACAGTATCTCCACGGGTGGAGTCCGGTCCCGCAGGAAGGAGACCAGCCGGGCATGCTCCTCGGGACTCAGGGGTCCGGCTCCGGGTCCCGGTCCGGGCGAAGGGGATCCGTCCTTCAGGACAGCCGGGTAGGAGGCGGGTTTTCTCAGAGGCCGGGGCAGAAGAATCCCTCCGGCGTAAGCAGTTCCCGGGTCAGGGCTTCCCGATCCGGTGCCGCCCCGGAACCGGTCCCGGAGACCGTTCGCTCGTAGGCCTCGGCCAGGCGCTCGGCGCATCGGGATGCGGAATACTCCTCCAGGGCGGAGGAGGCTTCGGGGGGCGGAACGTCCCACCAGGATTCCAGGAAGGGGTTGGCGTCCTGGAGAACGGCCGCGGACCCCGGGTCACGGTATAGCCGTTCCAGTACCTCGGCCTGGGCGGCCGGATCCAATACGCCGAAGTCGACACCTCCCTCGGGAAGGGCGGCCTTCCGGACCTCCGCCAGGCGATCCGCAAGCCAGGGGGGTTCGCCCCCCAGGGCTTCCGTCAGGGCTCGGGACACGGAACCGAGGGCCGAGCCCAGCCGGGCCTCGAAGGCTTCCCGGGAAACGAGGTCCCAGGGCACCCGGAGGGCGGAATACAAGCCCGGATACGGGATTCCCGCCGCCTCGAAGTCTGGAACCACCGAGGACAGGCGCCGACCCGCTACGGGCACGCCCCGGGCCGGAGGCTCCAGGAAGGAAAAGCCGAAGCCCTCCTTGACGGAGGTCGTGGCGGCGGTCCGGGTCCGGGCGTACAGGCCGTCCAGGGAGGAGGACAGGCCCGCCTCGAAGGTAACAGGGGCTCCCGTTTCCCGGGCCAGGGTCTTCCAGGCCTCGTAGAGGGGAAAATCCTTCGGGTTATTGGGGGGCAGGGTCACGGCGGCGGAGAGCTCCGGAGGCAGCCACCTGGAAAGCAGGATGAACTCCCCGAGGTTTTTCCGGGGGATGCCGCGGACCGGATACAGGACGAGATCGGCGCCGGGTACGGGCGGGCCGGACACGCCAGGGGACGGCAGGGGGTTCGGAAGAAATTCCAGGTCGGATTCCGGGAGCCCCGCGGACCTCAGGGCCCGGTAGTCCCGGCCGTTCAGGACCGCCCAACGGCAGTTCGAGGGATAGGGCAGGCCGGCAAGGAGAGCGTCGGGCCTCCAGTCCTCGGCGAAATCGTGGGCCTGGATCAG
>JBGSPT010000093.1:0-2295 GCA_041738475.1 Treponematales bacterium | reverse complement strand
ATGATCCGCGCCACCCCGGCCTCCGCGGCCTGGCGGACCACCAGGTCCATCTTGCGGCCCTTGGGCAGGGCCTGTACCAGGACCAGGCGCGGGGGGAGCCCGCCTCGGGGACGGTCTTTCTCGGGGCGGGTTTCGGGTCGCACGCCCAGGTCCACCCGCCCGGGTCCGACCGCCCGGATTTCCAGCTCATACCTGCGGCCTTCCCGGTCCAATCCCGGGAAGCGGTCTCCCGGAGACAGGCGAAGCACCGAGAGCAGGTACCGGGCGTCCTCGCCCGAGAGGACGCATCCGGAGCCTCCGGTCCAGCCCTGGGGCAGGACGAACTGGCGCATCCCGCGGTCCGACTTCCGCCGCTTAAGGCGTCTGCGCGGCGGCGGCCGCGGCCAGCTCCTGGCTCTCCCGGACCGTCCGGGATCCGGACAAGAGTTCCCGAATCCGGCCCTGGTCGATGAGTTTGACCGCCTCCTGGAGCTGGATATCGTACTCCAGGTCGTAGGCAGGGGCGATGGTGGTGCGCTGGAGCTCGTTGCGGACGAGCCGTTCCAGCAGCCGCTCCGAGAGTTTAACCCCCGAATCCCGGAGTTTCCGGACGAAGGCCCTGCGCTCCGCCTCCGTGGCCGAGGGGTTCTCCTTGGCGAAGGCGGCGAACACCCTCCGTTCCAGAAGCCGCGACAGCTCGGCGGCTTCCTCCTCGGTCAGGTCGGGCTCCTTGACCTCCAGGTCCGGCAGGATGCCGATCTTGTCGATGTTGGCGTCGCTGGGGGTGTAGTACCGGGACATGGTCAGCTTGAACCCCGTTTCCCCCAGGGGGAAGATTTGCTGGACCGCTCCCTTGCCGTAGCTCCGCTCCCCGATCAGGTAGGCCCTCTTCTGGTCCTTCAGGGCCCCGGCCAGGATCTCCGAGGCGCTGGCGGATCCCCGGTTGATGAGGACCACCACGGGCCAGTCCCGGGGAACCAGCAGGGCCGACTTCGCGCGGTACACCTGGTTCTCGTAGGCGGTCCGGGACTTGGTGGAGACGATGACGCCGGAATCCAGGAAGAGGTCGGCGGTGTCGATGACCGCGGACAGGAGGCCCCCGGGGTTGTTCCGGAGGTCGATGACCATCGACCGGGCGCCCTGGGCCTTGAAGTCCTCCACGGCCTCCTTTACCCGGGCGGTGGTCTGGGGATTGAACTCGATGATGCGAAGGTAGCCCGTGCGGTTTGGCATCATGGCCCGCTTGACCGAGGGAACCTCGATCAGGGCGCGGACGATGGCCACGGGGAAGGTGATGTTTTCGCCCCGCCGGATGGTCAGGACCACCGTGGAGCCCGGGGTTCCCCGGAGCTTCTTCAGGACCTCGTCCATGGCCAGGGGGTCCGTGGCTTCCCCGTCGATCTCGCTGATCCAGTCCCCGGGCTGGATCCCCGCGCGCCAGCCGGGGGTGTCCTCGATGGGGGACACCACCTCGACCCAGGGCTCCTCCCCGGGGCGGAGGCTGGCGGGGGGCGTCTTGGAGATGTACAGCCCTATGCCCCCGTACTGCCCCACCGTGGTGTCCTGGAGGTCGCTCATGGCCGCGCTGTCCAGGAAGGTCGAATAGGGATCGTTCAGGGCGTCCAGCATGCCCTTCATCGCGCCTTCGTACAGAACCTTCGGATCCACCTCGTCTACGTAGTTCTGGAGGATGAAGGAATACACGTTCTGGAACAGGGAAGAATACCGCTGGGCCTCGGAAGCCTGGGTCTGGGCGAAGGCGGGAGGCACGGAGACGGAGAGTGCCGAGCACAGCGCCAGCACCGCAACGACCGCGGTCCAGGCGACCCTGTCGTTCTTTCCGGGAGCGGGGGAGGTTTGCATAGTATCCATATTGTCCGCGCGGCGTCGCAGGCTGTCAATGCTTGACGCCCCCCGGAGGGCTGGGTAGACTGGATCCCTATGCGGCGATCCATCATCACCCTCCTGGGCGCGGGCGGGGAACTGATCCGGTTTTTCGGGATCACGGCCCTTGCACGCGCCTTCCTGGGCGGCGGGGCGGGCACGACCTCCCTGGCGCTTCTCCAATTCGCCGCCTCACCGCACCTTTTGTTCGCGGGCGGGTTTTTTTTTCTATGGCTCGATCCCCGCAGGTATGACGCCTTCCGCCCCCTCCTGGCGGCGGGAAAGGCCCTCTGCGTCCTGACTCTCGGAACCCTTGCGGCGAGGTTCGCCCTGGGCCTCCGCGGCGAACTGCCGCCCCAGGGGGATCCCGGTATCCTCCTGGCCGCCATGGGGGCCTTCCTGGCCTGGGACGCGGCCGCGGTCCTCGCCCTC
>JBGSPT010000036.1:0-6230 GCA_041738475.1 Treponematales bacterium | reverse complement strand
CACGCGCTGGCCGCTGGAGGAGATGCTCGGTGCCGACCTGGTGCGCTCGGCGCAGCGACGCATCGAATCGCTGACCGGGCTGCGCACCGGGCAGCACGAGCTTGACGAATCGCTGTGGCTCAAGGTCGACAGCTTCTCGCTGCTGCAGGCGCTGGCCTACCTGGCGCAACGGGACGCCGTGGTCCTGGGCGAGCGGCTCGGGTGGGACTCCGGGGCCCTCCTGGCCGCTTTGACCGAGAGGGAGCCCGGGACCGCGGCGGTGGAGGTCTTCCGGGACGGCCTGGCCGCGGGATTCTCGGGCGCCGAGACCGCCAGATTGGGAGATGTTCGGGCCGCGTCCCCCGGCCCCCTGTCCCGCATCGGCGCGGGGGACGCGGTGTACCTGCGCCATCTCGCCCAGGCGCCCGGTCCCGGGGGATTTTCGGTGGCCGTCAGTCTCCGGCTTCCCCCGGAAATAGACCGGGCCGCCGCCGCCCTGGGCCGCTCCCGGCGGATGCAGGCGGTTCCGGGCTTCATGGACCGGCGCTTCACCCCTTTCCTGGCCTTCTACTGGTTCCTGTTCGTCGTGCCTCCCCTGGTCATGGCCCTGCTCACGGGTCTAGCCGCGGCGGAATCCATAGTCCGGCCCGTGGCGGCCCTGGAGGAGGCGGCCCTGGCCGCCTCCCGGGGGGACCTCTCGCCGCGCCTCCTACCCAGGCCCGGGGACGAGCTGGGAGGGCTGGTATCCGCCTGGAACCGCATGCTCTCGGGGGTGGAGGCGGCCCGGTACGAGGCCGCCGCGGCGGAGAAGGTAGCCGCCTGGAGGGACATCGCCCAGCGCCTGGCCCACGAGCTCAAGAATCCCCTGACCCCCATCCGCCTGTCCGCCGAGAGGGTCCTCCGGAAGTGGCGGGCGGATCCGTCCTCGGCGGGGGAGATCCTGGAGCCCTCGATGCTGGCCATCCTCCAGGAGACCCAGGTCATGAACACCCTGCTCTCGGACTTCCGTTCATTCGCCAGTCTGCCCGAACCCTCCCCCGACTGGACCAACCTCCGTACCCTGGTGGAGGAATCCTGCGCCCCCTACCGGGCTTCCTTCCCGGAAGCCCGATTCGACGCCGAACACGTGGATCCCGACCTGGTGCTCAGGGTGGACCGGACCCGGATGAGGCAGGCCCTGGAAAACCTCATCTCCAACGCCCTGGACGCCATGGACGGCAGGGGCGCCGTTTCCTTCCGCTCCGACCTTGTCAAGGCCGCGGAATCCCGCTATTGTAGGCTCCAGATACGAGATACGGGCCGCGGGATCCCGGCGGATATCCGGGACCGGATCTTCGCTCCCTACTTTACGACCAAGCGGGCGGGCACGGGGCTGGGTCTGTCCATCACCGAGCGCATCGTCCAAGATCACGGCGGGCGCGTTCGATTCGAATCCGAGCCCGGCGCCGGCACCGTCTTCTTCCTGGACCTGCCCTTCGACTCCTGAGGATACCGCCCGAATGAACACGATCCTGGTAATAGACGACGAGCCCGCCATCCGCGCCGCGGTGCGCGACATCCTCCAGGACGAGAAGTACAGGGTTCTCCTGGCGGAGGACGGGGTCGTGGGCCTGGAGATCCTCGAGACCGAGCGGGCGGACCTGGTCATCCTGGACGTCCGTCTGCCCCGGATGGGGGGCATGGACGTGCTCCGGGAAATCCGGCGGCGCAAGCCGGAGCTGGAGGTCCTGGTCGTGTCCGGCCACGGAACCATCGACATGGCGGTCCAGGCCGTGCGCCTGGGCGCCTTCGACTTCATCGAGAAACCCCTTTCCATCGACCGACTCCTGACCGCCGTACGGAACGGTCTTTCCATGGCGTCCCTTCGGGAGGAGAACCGCCGGCTCCGCAGCGCGGTACTCCGGGAGGACGAGATCATCGGGGATTCCGCGGCCATCCGGGAGGTCCGGGACCTGGCGGACCAGGCCGCCAGGAGCGACGCCCGGGTCCTCATCACCGGGGAGAACGGCACGGGCAAGGAGCTGGTCGCCCGGCGGATCCACAGGGCCTCCGTCCGGGCTCCGGGACCCTTCGTGGCGGTGAACTGCGCGGCCATCCCGGACACCCTGATCGAAAGCGAGCTCTTCGGGCACGAAAAGGGTTCCTTTACGGACGCGGTCTCCCGGCGGATCGGAAAGTTCGAGTCCGCCGACGGGGGCACCCTGTTCCTGGACGAGATCGCGGACATGAGCCTTTCCGCCCAGGCCAAGGTCCTCCGGGCCGTCCAGGACATGCGCTTCGAGCGGATCGGCGGCCAGGAATCCCTGACCGTCGACGTCCGGGTGATGGCCGCGACCAACAAGGACCTGGAAGCGGAGATCGCGGCGGGCCGCTTCCGGGAGGACCTCTATTTCCGCCTCGCCGTGGTCCTGGTCCGGGTGCCTCCCCTCCGGGACCGCCGGGAGGACATCCCCGAGCTTTGCCGCTTCTTCCTGGCCCAGAAGCCCGGCGGGAACGGCCAAGGCCGCGAACTCTCGGCGGGAGCCCTCCGCTTCCTCTCCGGCCACGACTGGCCGGGAAACATCCGGGAGCTCCGGAACCTGATGGAACGGGTTTCCGTCCTCTCCGACGAAACCGAGATCTCCGAGACGACGGTGTGCCGCCTTCTCGGATCCGGGGAACGGGCGACCACCGGCCCCTGCCTGGTGCCCGAGGAATATTCGGGCCTCAAGCTCCTGGAGGCCAAGGAGCGGTTTGAGCGGAACTATCTTGTACAAAAACTGCGGGAAAGCGAGTATACTATCACCAAGGCCGCCCAGGCCGCGGGGATCTATCCCAGCGCCCTGCACGCCAAGATGAAGAAATACGGAATAGAGAGCGGGGAATGAAGGACCTGACGGATCGCCAGAAGGAAGTGCTGGCCTATATCTCCTCCTTCTCCGAGGAACACTCGTATCCTCCCACGATTCGGGAGATCGCGGAACGCTTCGGCATCTCCGTCAAAGGCGCCTACGACCACGTGAAGGCCCTGGAGCGCAAGGGAACCCTGCGCCTCGGGGAGAACCGCTCCCGCTCCATCGAGGTCCTTTCCCGGGAACGGCCCGGAGCCCGCTACGCGGAGGTCCCCCTCCTGGGGACCGTGGCGGCGGGCCGGCCCATCCTCTCGGAGGAGAACCTGGACGGCACGATCCGCATCCCCGCGGAGATGCTCCGTTCCCGGCCGGGCTTCGCCCTGCGCGTGAGGGGAGACTCCATGCGGGACGCGGGGATCCTGGACGGGGACCTCGCGGTCATCGAGGAGCGCCCGGTGGCGGAGAACGGCGAGATCGTGGTGGCTATGATCGACGACGCCGTCACCCTCAAGCGCTTCCACAAGGAAACCGGACGCATCCGCCTTTCCGCCGAAAATCCCGCCTACGCTCCCATCTATACCCAGGACGCACGCATCCTTGGGCGCCTGCGGGGCATACTCCGGACCTACTGATGCCTCCGCCCTCCGTGGAGATCCTCGCGGGTCCCGAGACGGGGCGCAGGAACGAACGTATATCCCAGATCCGGAAGGACTGCGCAGAAGCCTGGGGTTCTCCCCCGGAGGAACACCGCCTGTACGCCTTCGAGACGGGGGTCCAAGACCTTTTGGGCCTGCTCCGGAACGGATCCCTCTTTTCGGACGGCAAGCTGGTCCTGCTCTTCGGCGCCGAATCCGTGAAGGGCAAGGCCGATCTGGCCGCCCTGGCCCAGTACATGCGCTCCCCCGCGGAGCGGACGACCCTGGTCCTGGTCACCGAGGGCTACGGGATCGAAAAATACCTGGAGGACGCGGCGGGCAAGGACGGCAAGAAGATCTTCTGGGAGCTGGGCGCGGACGAGAAGGACCGCTGGGTGCGGGACTACTTCCGGCGGGAGGGCCTGGATATCGAGCCCGAGGCCGTGGAGGCGATCCTGGAGCTGGTGGAGAACAACACCGAGGCCTTGAAGACCGAATGTTCCCGGCTGGCCCTCTTCTTTCCCCGGGGCCGGACGGTCACGGCCGAGGCCGTGGAAACCTACATAGCCCACAACCGCGAAGAGGACGCCTTCAGCCTCTTCGACCGGTTGGCCTCGGGGGACCTGGAGCGGTCCCTGGAGACCTTGCACGCCATCCTGGTCAGCCGCGAGGGCAGCGGCATAGGGCTTTTAGGCGGCCTCCTGTGGAGCTTCCGGCGCCTTCGGGCCCTGGAGGAGGTGCTGGCGGACGGCGCCCCCTGGGAGCAGGCGGTCCGGGTCCAGCGGATCACCAGCCGGAAGCTCCAGTCCGTCTACGACGCCGCCCGCCGGCTCTGGCCGAGGTCCGTCTGCGAATCCCTCATAGCCTTCGGGGTGGAGACGGACGCCCAGCTCCGGTCCTTGGGCTCGGGCTGCGAGCGCCTGCTGTTGGAGCTCTTCGTCTACGCCTGCGCGGGCAAGAGGGGACCCGTGACCCTCACGGTCCCGGAGGCGGAGCGGATACTCTAGCCGCCGCCGGGGGCGCCGGCCTCAAGCCTCCGGTCGTTCCAGGATCAGGACCTCGTACCCCGCGAGCTCGATCGTCCCCGCTCCGGCCTCCGACCCTTCGGCCCGCCCCGTTCCCGCCAGGACCCTGCCGCCCCAGCTAAGGGGGAAGGTACGCCGGCTTCCGGAGAAGTTCAGGACGACCAGGATCTCCGGACCCCCGCCGGCCGGGGCGGCCCCGGACTCACCGGGCCCACGCGGCGGCGACCTCCGGTACGCGAGCACGTCCGGGTCCTCCCCTAGGAACTCGAGGTCCCCTGAGCGCAGGGCAGGAGTCCCGCGGCGCAGGGTTAGAAGCCCCCTGTAGAAGGCCAGGAGGGAGCCCGGATCTCCCTCCTGGGATGCGACGTTGCGCACCTTGAAGTCCGGGTTCACCGGAAGCCAGGGCGTTCCGGTCGTGAACCCGGCCCGGTCCGAGGCGTCCCACTGCATGGGAGTGCGCTCGGGATCCCGGCCGAAGCCGGACAGGGGCCAGGTACGGATGCCCAGGGGATCCCGGAGGGCCTTCCGGGGCAGGCGGAAGCAGCCCATGCCGATCTCCTCGCCGTAGTAGAGGAAGGGAGTACCCCGGAGGGTCAGGAGCAGGGCCGCCGCGACCCGGGCCCGGGCCTCCGTGTCCGGACCCTTCCGGTAGCGGTGGATATGGCGCGGCTGGTCGTGGTTGCTCAGGGTAAAGTTAGGCCAGGCCCCGGGAGGGAGGGCGGCGTACCAGGTTCGGGCCGAGTCCCGGAAAGCCGCGGCACCCCAGGGCCGGGTCAGAAATTCGAAGTTGAAGGCCATGTGGAGCTCATCACCGGCGCTGCCGTGGCAGGAGGCCGCCAGGGCCCGGTCCTGGCCGTGGGGCTCCGCGATGAGGACACGGCCGCCGTAGGAGTCCGCGATGCGGCGGAAGTCCCGGAAGACCCCGTGGACCTCCGGCCGGTTCCGGTCGTAGAGGTGCTCCTGCAGGAGGTCCGGCACAAGGCGGGCCTTGAAGGGGTTCGAGCGGAACCGCTCGTCCTTGAAGTACCCCGTGGCCACATCCAGGCGGAATCCGTCCACCCCCAGGTCCAGCCAGGCCCTCATCACCCCGTACATCGCTTCGCGGAGTTCCGGGTTCCTCCAGTTCACCTCCGGCTGGCTGCGGGTGAAGGTGGCCAGGTACCACTCCCGGGTGGCGGGGTTTTCGTACCAGGCGGACCGGAGCTCGAAGAGGCTGATCCAGTTGTTCGGGGGCCGCCGGGGACCGCGCTCAGGGACGGGTTTCCAGATGTACCAGTCGTGCTTGGGGGAGTCCCGGGATTCCCGGGCTTCCCGGAACCAGGGATGCTCGTCGGAGGTGTGGTTGAGCACCAGGTCCACCACCACCCGGAGACCTCGGCGGTGGGCCGCGGCCAGGAGACTCTTGAAGTTTTCCATGTCCCCGAAGACGGGATCCACGGACACGTAGTCCGCCACGTCGTAGCCGAAGTCCTTCATGGGGGACTTGAAGAAGGGGGAGATCCACAGGGCGTCCACCCCCAGGCCGGCCAGATAGTCCAGACGGGACTCGATGCCCGCCAGGTCTCCGATGCCGTCCCCGTTCGAGTCCTGGAAGGACCGGGGGTAGATTTGATAGAAAACGGCGTCGTTCCACCAATTCATGTCCATCCCGTTCATCCTGTCCCTCCCTTGGTTCCTGGCCCCGTATCTTCCAGGGGCAGGACGGCCTCGATCTCCGCGTCCCGGGCCGCGTGGGCCTGGCAGGCCAGGCGCTCATCCGG
>JBGSPT010000032.1:0-2534 GCA_041738475.1 Treponematales bacterium | reverse complement strand
TGACGATGAGGGCCACCGCCCGGGCGGGGTCCGCCGCGGGCGGAAGGGGGGTTCCCGGGGACGTTGCGGCGTCCTGGGCCCAAGCCGCGGAGGCGGCCAGGACCAGGACGAGGGCCGGGAACGGACGGATCGGGAACGAGGTTCTCACGATTCAAGTCTAGAGTTCCGTCCGCGGAGCCGCAAGGGCGGAACTCTCCGATGGGTCGACTGCGGGGCGTCCGGGGATCAAGGGGCCGGAGGCGACAGTCTCAGTTCCTCCAGGATCTCCGCCGGGATCTCCGGAAGCCGGTCGAGCAGTTCCGGTTCTTCCATGAACTTCCTCACCAGCTCCAGAGACCGTCCCATGTAGATCCCGTCCGCGATCCGGTCGTCAAAGGAATAATTGACCCGGAGTATTTTGCGCGCTTCCACGCGGGGAGTCCCGTCGGGGGCCGCGGACACCCGGTTCTCGTCCCGGACCTTCCCGACGGCCATGAAGATGGGGCAGGTCCCCCGCTCGAAGAGGTGGTGGAAGGGGGCGTCCAGGCCGAAGGATCCCACGTTGGCCAGGAAGATCGTGGACCACATGGGGTCGCTCTCGGTGACCGAGTAGGGCAGGAAATTGTGGTCGTCCAGCCAGTTGTAGGCGAAGTTGATGAACTTCAGCAGGAAGGAAGGCAGGCGCATCACCGTATCCACGACCTTCTCGTTCTCGTGGCCGTCCTCGGAGATGCCCTTCTTGATGTAGTCCCGGACCTTTCGTGCTGCGGTGGCGAGGGTCTCCTGGGGATCGAAGGGCACCTTGACGTTGACTTCCTTGCCGTCGTCGGACAGTTCCTTCTTGGCCACGAAGGACAGGAGGATCCGGTTCCGCTGGTAATAGCGCCGGTTGGCTACGAAGCGGTTGATCCGGGGGCGGAGGGCCACGGCCCGGGCTGCAGCGACCATCACGACCTCGAAGAGGGTCAGGAGGGCCCCCTCGGTCCGGGCGTTCCGGCGGTTCCAGTCCTTGATAAATCCCAGGCACCCGGTGACGTCGTAGTCTTCCTGGTAAAAGATGATCGACCCCGCCTTGTCCGGCATGAGATAGGGCATGATTCGGGTGAAGGCGGGCAGGTCCCGAAGGAGGGTGCCGTCCCTGCGGCGTTTCTTGAGCACCGGAAGCTCCTTGTCCGGCCGATGGGCCTCGGGGCGGAAGTATGGCGGCCGGGACAGGGAAACGTCAACCTCCCGTTATCCCTCCAGATCCTTCAGCTTGTCCCGGATCCGGGCGGCCCGCTCGTAGTCCTCCTCCGAGATGGCCTCCTCCAGTTCCTTCCGGAGCCTCTCCTTCTCGTCTTCCGATCCGGTGGCCTCCAGGCGGGCGGATTCGGACACCAGGTTCACCGAGATCCCCGCCTCTTCCACGATCGCCTCCGCGATGTAGACGGGACAGCCCGCCCGCACCGCCGCCGCGACGGCGTCGGAGGGGCGGGCGTCCACGGTCAGGGTCTCAGGGCCCCGGGCCAGGATCAGGCGGGCGTAGAAGGTCCCGTCCCGGAGGTCGTTGATCTCGATCCGGGTCAGGTCGGCTCCCAGGGCCTTGATCGTCGAGAGGAAGAGGTCGTGGGTCAGGGGGCGGGGCACCTCGACCCGTCCCAGGCCGATGAGGATGGATTGGGTCTCCAGCTGTCCTATGAAGATGGGAACGGCCAATTCCGATCCCTTGGGACGCACGAGCACCACGTTGCCCTGGTCCGTCTGCGCCACGGTCCAGATATCCGCTTCCACGAACGTGTTCGTAGCCACGCTTCAAGTCTAACGGGAGGCGGCGGGGGATGCAAATGCATGAAGTGGTAGGATGACTTGACAACTCGGAGTGGCGGGGGTACGGTGAGCCGGGGTGCGGAACGCCATGGTAGAACCGATCAAGAAGACGTCCGTCGTGGAGCAGGCCATCGGCCGCATCTACGAGCTCATCAAGTCGGAGAACCTCCGGGAGCGTGACCGGTTACCCCCGGAGCGCCGGCTCTCCGAGATGCTGGGTATATCCAGGAATTCCCTGCGGGAGGCTATCCGCGTCCTGGACATGCTGGGGGTCCTGCGGGTCGACCAGGGATCGGGCATGGTCATCGACTCCTCCCGGGTGTCCGATTCCGTGACCCGGCACCTCTCCTTCGCCCTCCTGTTGAACCGGGAGAAGCTCCAGGAGCTTTTCGAGGCGCGCCTGGTGATCGAGACGGAATGCGCGGGCCTGGCCGCCGAGCGGGCCACGCCGGAGGAGGTCGAGGAACTCCGGCGGGTTTTTGGGGATCTCGAGGCTTCGGGGTCCGACCGGGAACGGGGCATTCGGTGCGAACTGCGTCTCCACGTCCTGGTGGCCCGGGCTTCCCGCAATACCGTGCTCGAGAGGATCCTGGAATCCTTGCAGGACATACTCCGGGAAAGCCGGGAGACGACGGTTCCCGTGAGCGGCGTGACCGCCCGGACCATCGAATCCCAGCGCAGGATCGTCGAAGCCGTCGGGAACCGGGACGCCGCGGCGGCCCGGGACCTGATGCGGGAACACATCTCCG
>JBGSPT010000009.1:0-19889 GCA_041738475.1 Treponematales bacterium | reverse complement strand
GGCCAGCTCCGGCCGGGTCCACCCCGCGTCGCAGACCGCCAGGGCCGCATCCCGGGAGAGGTCCGCGGCTTCCTTCGGAGGATGCCCCCGGCGCAGAACGAACCGGGCCCCCCTGTCCTCCAGGGCCCGGGCGGTTTCGGCCAGGCCCCCTAGCAGGAATCGGTAGTGGAGGGCCGTGGCGGAGGGGTAGGGGGCAAGGACGAAGAGCACAACCAGGGGCAGATCGAGCCGGGCCGCCTCTGCGGCGGCGTACTCCAGGGCGGGGTTCTCCCGGGCCCTCTGGGCGTGCTGCATCCAGTAGAGGACGAAGGCCCCCCGTCCGGGCGGACCGGGCTTGAGCACCGCAAGTCGTTCGGGTTCCAAGATCATGTAAGGAATATAAAGGCAAAGCGTCGTCCCGGCAAAGTGCCGCCCGGGGCCTGCCGTCCTTCGGCAAGCCTTCGACCCCGCGGCACGAGCTTGAAGGAATCCGCCGTTTCCGTTAGAGTGCGCCCATGCGAGACCCGAACCATATCCGCAACTTCTGCATCATCGCCCATATCGACCACGGGAAATCCACCCTGGCGGACCGCTTCATCCAGATGGCCCATATCGTGGACGACAGGAAGTTCCAGAACCAGATGCTGGACAATATGGATATAGAACGGGAACGCGGCATCACCATCAAGAGCCAGGCGGTCTCCATACCCTACACCGCCTCGGACGGAATCACCTATATCCTGAACCTGGTGGACACCCCGGGACACGTGGATTTTTCCTACGAGGTCAGCCGGGCCATCTCCTCCTGCGAAGGAGCCATTCTCCTGATCGACGCCTCCCAGGGGGTGGAAGCCCAGACCCTGTCCAACATGTACATGGCCCTGGAGCACGACCTGGAGATCCTCCCGGTGATCAACAAGATCGACATGCCCGCCGCGGACGTGCCGGGAGTGCGGGACCAAATCTCCCACGACCTGGGGCTGGACGGCGACGAAGCCCTACCGGTGTCCGCCAAGATGGGCACCGGCCTGCCCGAACTCTTCGAGGCCATCGTCAAGCGTTTTCCGCCCCCCCGGGGATCCTCGGACAAGCCCGCCCGGGCCCTGATCTTCGATTCCAGATACGATCCCTTCCGGGGGGTCCTGGTGCACATCCGTGTGGTGGACGGCCGGATCCGCCCCGGGGATCGGATCCTTCTCATGAACACCGGGGCCGTCCACGAGGTCGAGGAGGTGGGATACTTCCGGATCGAGCTTTCCAAGACCGGCGAGCTGGCCGCCGGGGACGTGGGCTACGTGGTGGCGGGGATCAAGACCGTCGCGGACGTCCGGGTAGGGGACACCATCACGAACGCCGACGCGCCGGCATCGGAACCCCTGCCGGGATTCCGGGAGGTGAAACCCGTCGTGTTTTCGTCCATCTACCCCATGGACACCAACGACTACGACGAGCTCAAGATCGCCATGGAAAAGCTCAAGCTGAACGACGCCTCCCTGATCTACGACAAGGACAATTCCGCGGCCCTGGGCTTCGGTTTCCGCTGCGGCTTCCTCGGTCTTCTGCACCTGGAGGTGGTCCAGGAACGGCTGGAGCGGGAGTTCGACCAGTCCATAATCATGACCGCCCCCAGCGTCCGCTACAAGATACTCCTCAAGAACGGCGAGGAGATATTCGTGGACAACCCCTCGGAGTACCCCGACCCGGGCCGTATCGAGACCGCCGAGGAGCCCTTCATCAAGGCCCAAATCATCACCCCCGTCGCCTACGTGGGCAACCTCATCTCCCTGTGCGTCCAGAAGCGGGGGGTCCAGACCTCCTTCACCCACCTGGACGAGAAGCGGGTGGAGATGATTTTCGAGATGCCCCTGGCGGAGGTCCTTTTCGACTTCTACGACAAGCTCAAGAGCACCAGCCGGGGCTACGCCTCCTTCGATTACGACGTGATCGGCTACCGACTCTCGGAGCTGGTCAAGCTGGACATCCTTATCAACGGCAAGCCCGTGGACGCCCTGTCCCAGCTGGTCTTCAAGCCCGGCGCCTACGAGAGGGCCCGGAAGGTCTGCGAGCGCCTGCAGGGCGCCATCTCCCGCCAGCAGTTCAAGATCGCAATCCAGGGGGCCATCGGAGGAACCATCATCGCCCGGGAGACGGTTAACCCCCTGCGCAAGGACGTGCTGGCCAAGTGCTACGGCGGAGACATCACCCGGAAGCGCAAGCTCCTGGAAAAGCAGAAGGAAGGCAAGAAGCGCATGAAGTCCGTGGGGGACGTGGATCTTCCCCAGGAAGCCTTCCTGGCGGTGCTCCGGACGAACGAGGACGATCAGTAAACGGTAAACGGTAAACGGTAAACGGTAAACGGTAAACGGTAAACTGTGGACGGTGGACTGAGGGTCGGTGCCGGTCAGCCGGAGCTTTTCACGCCCCTTCCAGTCCCGCCCGGGCTTCCCGGATCCTGCGCTTCCAGTCCAGGGCTTCCGCCAGCAGGCGGTTGCGGACGTCCCCGGAGAGCTCCCTGACCCTGCCCTCGTCGGGAAACCAGGAATAGATCCAGTCGCACTCCGAGACCCGTACGGCGAGGTCCCCTCTTCCAGCCAGGGCGGATAGCAGGTGTTCAACCCTTTCGGCCTCTCCTTCCAGGAAGGCGTACGCGGCGGCCCGCAGTTCCTCGGTAGGGACCGGTCTGCCCAGGGAAACCCGGGCGGAAGCGGCGGCCCCGGCGCCCGAATCGTCGAGATGACGGGAAGCATCGGCGAAGGACAGCCTAGTTAGGCCGAGGGGCAGGCCGGAGCCCCGGATGTCGAAGACCCTCGGATCCCCCCGGACCTCCTCGGAAAGAAGGGAAGCGTAGGTTTCCATGAGGATCTCGGCCCCGCCCGGGCCCCGGGACCCCGGCGGAAGCGGCGGCCAGGCGGAGCTCCACTGAGCCCGGGCCTTGTAGAGCCGGCCCTCCCGGAACTCCTCCGCCAGCATGGCGGGGGAACCCTTGGCGTGGGTCGAGCCGGGAGGGAAGGAAAAATCAAGTCCGGCCAGGAAGACCGGGCCCCCGGTCAATCGGCGGGCCAAATGGACGGCCAGGACGCCTACGGACCCGAGAGGCTGTACGCGGAGCAAGGGTACAGGCAGGGATTCCAGCCTGTCCAGGAATTCGAGTTCCTCGTACCGCGTGATGGTGAGGACCTTCGGCCCCGGCACCGCACGAAAGACGGAAGGGTGGGAGCTGAGGTCCGCGAACACCGGTATCTCCGTGTTTCCCCCGGGCAGGAAGTCCTTCAGGTTGTGGATCTGACCTTCCAGGCAGACCACCGCGTCGGGTCGGATGCCCCTCATCAGGAGGGGACCCAGGGCGGTGTCGCAGGCGAGGATGCGAAGCCGCCTCCGCTCGGACCTCAGCCAATCGCAGGCCGCGTCCAGGCCGGGGCCAGCCCCGCAGACCGCGACGGGGCCTTCCCAGGCCGCGGGCTCCAGGATCCGGGAGCCAGGCAGCCGGGACAGGTTGCGGAATATATTACGCGCCCAGAGGCGGCCCATCCGCACCATGGTCATACGGTTCCGCCAATAGCGGTTGAACTCGGCATCAATCCGGCGCAGGGCCGTGTCGTAGGCGTCGGGACGCAGGGACCTTCCCATGGACAAGCGGACTTCCACGGCCCTGCGGAAGGCGCCCAGGGAGCGGATGGAGCGGGCCGCCAGGCCGGGATCCGGAAGGAAGAGGAACCGGGGATGCCCGGATATACTCGGCGGCAGGTTTACCTGGGTGAGGGCCGCCAGCTCGGGCTCCGCCTCCAGGGCAAGGACGGCGCTGGAGGCGGGGATCCGTTCCAGCAGGGTTTCGAGGCCGTAGCCCAATAGGGGGGAGGGTACGATGTAGACGGTATCAGGGAGGGGCTGGAGGGCCCGGGCGATACGCTCGGGGCCATCCCGGGGCGCCACGCGGGAATACAGGCAGCGCCCCCGGTATTCCACGGAAAAGCCCCCCCCGGCCGCTTCCGCGACGCGGGGGGGCGATTCCTCGGGCATCACTCGGTCCGGAATATCTGGAAGAACGCGGTCGTAAAATTATCCTTGAGTTCAGGACTGGCCAGGAATTTCTCGTAGAGCTCCATCTCCCGGGCTTGGGCGAAGAGGTAGGGGTAGTAGAATTCGATGAGCTGAACACCGGTGTCGTCCGCCGGGCGGATCTCCTTGACCCGGAAAACCACGGCGGATTCCCGGAGCAGGACGGGTTCGGAAATCGCCCCGGCTTCCAGGGAGAACGCGGAGCTCAGGAACTTTTCGCTGTTCGAGGCTCCGTCAAGGCCCTCGCCGGCGATCCCGCGGAACAGGCTGGCCGAGCCCGAGGAAAAGGCGTCCCCGTAGGAAAGCGGGAACGGTCCCGCATCCCGGACGGAAAGTCCGTAGGAGCCCGCGGCGGAAAGGAAGCCCCGGGCAGCGGCGTCCACCGCGAAATCCTTGCCCCGAAGCACTGCGGCATCCTCGATCCTTCCGCGTTCCCACTTGTTCATGTAGTCCCAGACCGCCTTGAGCGTATCCGGGGAGGCGAAGTCGGGTTCCGCCGCCGGAGCCTCGGCCCGGAAGAAGGCCCAGGAGCCCGAGGCGGTCTTGTACACCTCGGAGACCTCGCCGGCCTTCAGCGAAAGCAGGGCCCGGGCGTCCTGGGCTTGGGCAAGCTCGGATTCCAGCTCGTACCCCCACCGGGGACCGGAAGCGCCGCCCTGGTCCGCCCAGGCGTCCTTGGAATGGGCCTTGGCGGCATCCTCGAAGGACAGGGATCCGTCCTTGACCTTGCCCAGGACGGTTCCGGCTTCCTTCTCGTCGTCCAGGGTGATCCGGGAGAGGTTGATCTTACGGAATTTGGCGGGGTTTTCCCGTCCGAAGGCCGCCTTCTGCTCCTCCGGGAAGGCGGAGAAGGGCAGGATCACGTATTCGATGACCCGTTCCTCCCGGGCCATGGACTTCAGGAAATCGATTTCCCTGGAACTGGGCCGCAGGGAAAGGGCGTCGTCCAGGATGTAGCCTTTGAGCGCCTCTTCCCGCAGGTAGTTGCGGATCGCCAGTTTCCGGGATTCGGAAGCCTCCCGATACCGTTCCAGGGAGAATTTCCCGTCCTCGAAGAATTCGGGGTTTTCCAGGATCGCCTCGTTCAGGCGATCCTCGGAGACCGTGATCCCGGCCTTCCGGGCTTCGTGGAGCAGGGCGGTATGGACGACGGTCCTGTCGAAGGCACCTTTCCATACCTGGAAGGCGAAAAACTGGTTGTCGACCTGGTCGTAGCCGGAGGCCTTGAGCTGTTCGTTGATGGCCTGAACCTGACCGGCCATGTACCCGCCCTGCTCGTAGCGTATGGGCGTGCCCGCGTAGGTCCCGAAATCAGGCAGCCTTCCCGCGTCGGAGGGGCCCCCGAAGGAAGGGACGAAGACGAAGGCGATCACGACGATCACCAGGATGACGATGGTTCCGATATAGACGAAGGTGTTGCGGCCGGTCGCGGATTTTTCCTTGGCCGGCTTGGGGCTGTTCGGGGGCGTCGGTTCTTTCTGCTTGGGAGACGACATGGCTTCCTTCCCTCGGTGTGTTCGTGTATCGTATCCCGCGGCGCCTTGGAAAGTAGGAAGGGTATGGGGGATCCATCCCGGAGATGGAGGCCGCAGCGGGGGCCGAAGCAAAATACCACGTACCCCGGGCCTCGTCAATACGCGGCCGTTCCGGGCCTAGGCCTTGTCGGAGTAGAAGGCGTAACCCTTTTTTGACGTGTGCTTTATGGAGTACATCGCGGAATCCGCGCAGTGAACCAGGGCTTCCAGGGAGTCCCCGTCGTCCGGGAACATCGCGATGCCCATGGAGGCTCCGATCCGGCAGGATTCACCCAGGAATTCCAGGGGGGCGTCACAGACCTCCAAGACCTTCCGGGCCGCGGATTCCACGTCCGCCTTGCCCCGGACATGGTTCAGGACCGCCACGAATTCGTCCCCCCCAACCCGGGCTACGGTATCCGAGGCGCGGAGCACGGATTGCAGGCGTTCCGATATCTCCACCAGGGCGCGGTCCCCCGCAAGGTGGCCGAAGCGGTCGTTGATCGGCTTGAAGTCGTCCAGGTCCACGTAGATGATGCCCACCTTGGAACCCGCCCGCCTGCCCATGTCGAAGCTCTTCCTCAGGAGCTCGAAGAGCAGACGGCGGTTCGGCAGGCCCGTCAGGCTGTCGTGGTTGGCCAGGTAGCTGATCTGGTGGGTGGCTCGCTCCAACTGTTCCTTCTCGCCCTGGAGCTCCCGGTTCAATTCCTCCACCCGGACATGGATGAGGGAGTTCTCCACAGCTATGGCCACGTAGGGGGCGAGGGCGCTCAAAAAGCGGAGGTGCTGGTCCGTGTAGGATTCCTTGGAGTGGCTCTGTACCGTCATCACTCCCCTCACGGTTTTCTCGATGGAGAGGGGCAGGTAGATGAAGGACAGGCCCGGCTTGCCCTGGAAGAACATCGGTTCCCCTTCCAGGTAGTTCCTGTATTCCGCGTCCAGGTCCCGGATGAAGACGGGCTGGTCGTGCCGGATGCACCAGGCGGCGAAGCTCCGTTTGGGATCCAGGGCCAGGGGATCCCGGGAAATCCGCCGGCCGTCCTGGATATAGGCCGCATACTTCAGGGTTTCCGAGGGTTTATCGTACAGGGCTATGGCGAACAGATCCGTCACCATGAGGGCATGCAGGCTTTCGTAGAGGGTGGAAACCACGGTCTCCATGTCCAGGCTGGAGGTTATCCGCTGGCCGATCTCGGAGATGGTGAGTATCTGGCGGTTCATCTCCTCAAGGCTCTCGGTCTTCTCCTTGAGCTCGATATTCCGGAGCCGGTAGATCTCCGCTTCCCGCTGGGTCCGTTCCACCTCGTACTGGATCTGGACGTCCTTGATCTTGCGGGTCGTGTCCTCGTTCAGGATCTCCCTCTCGTACCGGACGAAGCGCCGGAAATAGTCCAGGGCCACCTTGTGATCGCCCTTCCTCTCGTGGGTCTCCGCCAGGCGCTCGTAGGCTGCGAAATACAGGGCCTTTGCGTGGATCTCCTCGCTGGTCCGGGCTGCACGCTCCAGGATCTCCTGGGCTTCTTCCAGGATGCCCCGGTCGACGAGCAGGGATCCGAGATCGAGGAGGGCCTCGATGATCTCCCTGCGGCTCTTGGTGCCCTCCGCCAGGTCGATGGCCTTGCGGAAGCGCTCCTCCGCGAGGGATATGTTGCCCAGGCCCCGGGCGATCCTCCCCAGGACGTCCCAGGAGGAGGCGATGACGAGGCGCTCGCTCTCGGGCTCCGCCAGTTCCAGGGCTTTCCGGACGAATTCTTCCGCGAGTTCGAAATTTTCCAAGCGGGTGAAGGATTTTCCGATGTTGAGCAGGATATTGGCCCTGAGCTCGGAGCCCTTCTCCTCGGGCACGATATCGTAGGCCTTCAGGAAGTAATCCAGGGCTTCCTTGTAGTTGCCCAGGTCCGCGCAGACCTCTCCGATGTTGTTCAGGGTGGTGGCTTCCCGGCTCCGGAATCCGTGCCGTCGAGCCTCGTCCAGGCTTTGGGTATAGTAATCCAAGGCGCGCTCGTACCGGGACATGTTGTGGAAGAGCACCCCCAGGCCGTTCAAGGCCTTTGACCGGCCCGCCGGATCGTTCAGGGTGCGGTAGAGCTCCAGGGATCGCTCGAAGGCTTCGAAGGCTTCCTCGTTGGCGCCGAGGTAGGTATGGCACCAACCGATGTTCAGCTGGGCGTAGGCTATGCCTTCCGAATAGCCGATCCTCTCCGCCTCCGTCAGGGCTTCCCGGGCCCGGTCCAGGGCGGACTCGAAATCGTCGAACATCCCGGCCCAGGACCGGCCGTTCAAATCGTCGATCCGGTTCCGGACGGATTCACCCGGCTCCCGCACCGCGGCGGCGGACGTTCCCTTCCCGGGTTTCATGCGGCCCCCCTGAGCGCGTCCCGGAGTTCCCTGTCCAGGGGAATCCAGGTTCCCTCCCGGGCGATCTGGGCTGGTCCGAAATCGGCCTTGTAGTCCATAGCCCGGGAGCCCGGAACCCAGAATCCCAGATAGTACCACCGCTTCCCCAGGGATCGGCAGAGCTCGATCTCCCGGAGTATGGAGTAGGTACCCGGGGAAAGCCGGGCAGAAGGGGCCGACCACACGAAATAGACGGACGACAAGCCTCCGGGAAGCACGTCCAGGTACCCGTTGCCCGACAGCATGAAGCCGTCCCCGGCGGGAACCGAGTATTCCGTGACGGCCACGGATCCCAGGGGGGAGTCGACCAGGAAGGCGAAATAGGAAAGGGCTCCCTCCTCGGGATCCGGGGCTTTTCCGTGTCTGTCCCTGCAATAGGCCTCGTACAGGCGGAACCGGTCCTCCCGGAAGCCGCCCCCCCGGGGGTCGTAGGAAAACCGTGTCTGTCCGTTGATCCGGGCCACCCTGCGCTGGGACTTGGTGGGAGAAAAACTATCCGCGTCGATCCGTATCGGGATGCAGCGATCACAGCCTTCGCAGACCGTCCGGTAGAAGGAGGTCCCGCTGCGCCGAAATCCGCGGGGCAGGAGATCCTCGTACACCGAAGGCGGCAACTCCCGCAGGGAAAATTCGGCGACCCTCCAGGCGGGCGCCCCGGCGAGGTAGGGGCAGGGCCCGTAGGTGAGCTCCCGAAGGGGGATGGACATCGTCACCTTAGATGTCCGGGTCTTGGGTTTCCGGTCCGTAGTCCGGGGCGTTTTCCGCCAGAAACTCCAAGGCGTCCTGCGCGATCCGCTGGGCGTGTTCGTACCAGATGGCGTAGAGCTCCCGCGTCACCGTCTTGGGAAACGGTGCTCCTTGAAGCTCGCTGGCCAGCGCCTTCAGCACTGTGTAACCTTCGTCGCGCATATCGCGCATCTCCTCAGAGTTGGAGTTGACGGACGGACAATACCGGACGTTCCCGTTTCATCGATTCTATATCATCCCCATGGGAAATCAATACCTCGGTTCTGTCCTCCCATCCGGCCAGCAGGCGCTCGGCGGCGGTCTTGAGGTCCTCGGGACTCAATCCCAGGAGATCCGCGCGTTTTTTCCTGCGCATCTCGTCGGTTACCCCATAGAGCTCCCTCTTGAAGTCGATGAAACCCTTCTCCTCGGGCATCATGGGCCGGAGATCCCTTCCCGCGGCTCCCACGACGGCCCGCTCGAGGACGTCCCGGTCCAGCCCGTCCCCGGCGACGGATTCCAGGGCCCTGCGATAGGCGGCCAAGGACGCGTTCGGCGCGGGATCCCTGTAAGAGGAAAAACTGAAGGTGGATTCGGAGCCGTCGGTCCACGCGGAAGCCCCGTAGGCTCCTCCCTTCACCCGAACCTCGTCCCAGAGGAATCCCGTGGACAAGAGGTGGCCCAGGGCCTGCTCGTGGGCGAATCCCGATGTTCCGATCGGGGAGGCCCGGAGGCAGGCCGCGCTGAAGCCCACCTGGGCGGGCAGGGACCAGGCCTCGAAGCGTTCGGGAGGCGCTCCCCAGGGGGCGGCGGCCGCCGCGGACTGTTCGGCGGATCCGATACTTCCGGCCCCAGGGGGAACCGGGGCCAGGGCCGCCTCCACGGCTTTCCGGGCCGGGTCCAGTGCTTCCGGGCCCGCCGTCAGGTTCACCCGAAGACCCGCCCTTCGGACCGCGGAACGGAGCAGGCGGGTCAGGCGGGATCCGAGGATTTCCGGATCGGGCTCGGCACGAAGATCCGACAGGAAGAGGAACTGCGACAGGCCTCTCCAGAGCTCCTCCATGCCCTGGGCCCGGGAGAAGGCGGCGGCCGCCCGAGAGGCGGCGAAGGAGCTCCCAGAAGGCACGATGGCGGAGGTCATGTCGTTGGCAAGTTCCGCCAGGAGCTCCGCCAGGCGCTTGCCGTCCCCGAAGTCCGGCTCCGTCATCAGGGAGGCCGCCAGGTCCAGGGCGGCGGGGAAATTTTTCTCCAGGGCCTTCAGGCGGAAGACCATCCAGACGGAGGGGGAGGACGGGGGATTCCCGACCGGCGTGGCGGCCTGGAGGAGGACGTGGAAGCCTCCGGCCGTCCGGGCCAGGTCCCGGGAGACTTCCGCGTAGGACCGGCCCGGCAGACCCGCGCCGGACACGAAGCGGGCCAGGAGGGGGAAGAGGAACAGCTCGGTTTCCGGAAGGCCCGCCAGGGGAAAGGCGAAGTCGGCGTAGACGATCCCGTTGGTGAAGACCGGATGCAGGGATGCCGCGGCTCCGGCCGCATCCGCGGACAGGCGGGGAATGATCTCTATCTCCGCGGGGATGTCCGACCGCAGGAGCATCGGAATCGAATCCCGGGCTCCGTTACCGACCGCGGTGTCCTGGGATAGTCGGAGCGCCTCCGCGGTCCTCCGCAGTTCGCTTTTTTCATCCTCGGTGAAGCCCCGTTCCAGGGAGTCCAAGGCGGCCCTGCGCTCGTTCCGCCGGATCTCCGCCAAGGCCGGGTCCGGGTAGACCGAGACCGTCGATCGGTGGGGATTGTCCAGGATCCATTCCCGGAGCTTTTCCTCGAGGTACCGTGGCTCGGCGCCCATCCGCCGCCGGAGTTCCGCCAGGGGCGCCTCGAAGGAGAGGGTCCTGTCCGGGGCCGCCCCGTGGAGCCAACCACGCATGGACCGGGACAGCAGCCTTAGGCCGTAGGTGCCCCCGCCCCTGCGTATTTCCCGGGAGGAGAATTCGACGGAATGGAAGGCCGCGTCCAGGAGTTCCCGGGGGATGCCGTCCCGGACCAGGTTTCCTATGGTGCGGAGGATGAGGTCTTCGATCTCCGGTTCCCTGCCCCGCTCCACCCCCCGGAGGCCCGCGGAAAAGAGGGCCTGCCGCAGGCCCGTGTCCAGGCCGCTGTGGGGGGAAAGGTCCTCCCCGAGCCCCGATTCCGTGAGGGCCTGGGCCAGGGGAGCCCCGTCGGAACCCATCAGGACCTCCCCCAGGACTTCCAGGGTCAGGTTGTCCACGCTCTCCTCGGGAGGCACGGTCAACCAGGTAACCAGGGTCGTGGCGCGGGCCTCGGTGCCCTCCTCGGCGGGGAAAGGGAAGGATGCCCGGACCGGCCGGGAGAACCGGGGCTGGAGTGGGATCTCCGTGTCCGCTTCCCTGCGGGAATATCCCGAGAGGAAGCGATCCTCCAGGAATGCGAGCTGCCGTTCCGTCGGGATGGAGCCGTGGAGGAAGATCCTGCAGTTGGAGGGGTGGTAGGCGCGCTCCCAGAAGGACCGGAAATCCTCGTAGGTGAGGCTCGGGATCCGGTCGGGGTCGCCGCCGGAGTCCGCGTGGTAGGGGTGGCCGGGGGAGAAGAGGGTTTCGTAGGTCCTGGTGGCGATCAGGCTGTCCGGGCTGGAGTAGTCTCCCCGCATCTCGTTGTAGACGACGCCCTTGCGGTCCAGCTTGCCGTCGGGGCCGTACTCCAGGTGGTGGGCCTCCTGGAGAAAGGTGTCCCGGGTTATCCGGGGCCGGAAGACCGCGTCGCCGTACACGTCCATGAGGTTGAAGTAATCAGCCTCCACCGTGGACGCCGCGGGGTAGACGGTCTTGTCCGGGTAGGTGAGGGCGTTCAGGAAGGTGGCCAGGCTGCCCCGGGCTAGGGAGATGAAGGCGTCCTTCACGGGGAACCGTTCGGAGCCGCACAGGACCGAGTGCTCCACGATATGGGCCACCCCTGTACCGTCCGGGCTGGGGGTGCGGAAACAGAAGGCGAAAGTGTTCTCCTCGTCCTCGGAGCGGAGGTGGAAGACCTCGCAGCCGGTTTGGCGGTGGCGCAGGTGGATGCCGAAAGCCCGGTACTCGGTCACCGGGAACTCGGAGAGTGTGTCGAAGGCGGGGTGGTAGGTGGTCATGGGTAGAAGATGGCCGCGCAGGGGACGAGAGTCAAGCCGGAAGATGTGAACCGTGGACAGTGGACAGTAAACGGAAGCGGCACAAGAAGCGCGGTGGGATTACCCGTTTCAGCGGAGATACCAGCCGCGCTCTGTCCCTGTTTCCGTCCACTGTTTACCGTCCACCGTTCACATACACGATTTTATCCTCACCGGCTTCCTCCCAGCGGGCCAGGACGAAGAGGAGGTCGGACAGGCGGTTCACGTACTTTCGCAGGGCCGGGGAGACCTCGGAGTCCCGGGCCAAGGTGACGATGCGGCGTTCCGCCCGGCGGGCCACGGTGCGGGCTATATCCAGCTTGGCGGACTGTACGGTGGACCCGGGCACCACGAAGCCCTTCAAGCCCAGGCGGCCCTCGAATCGCTCCACGTAGGAGAACAGGCGCTCCTCGTCCCCGGGCAGGACGGGGTCCGTGAAGGGGGTTCCCCGGGAGGCCAGCTCACCCGCGGCCCGGAAAAGGTCCCGCTGGACTTCCTCCAGGATGGACAGGGTTTCCGGCCGCTTGACCCAGTGTTTCGTTTCCCCCAGGAAGCTGGACAGCTCGTCCACGGTTCCGTAGGCTTCCACCCGGGCGTCGTCCTTGCGGACCCTCTCCCCGGACCAGAGATCCGTGAGCCCCCCGTCGCCGGTCTTCGTCGATATGGTGCTCATGCCCTAGTCCACCAGGTCCTCGTCGCCTTCCAATGAGAGTTCCCCGTCGTCCCAGCGCTGCTTGAACCAGGCCAGGAAATCCCGGGTCCCGCGCTCCACGTCCTCCCTCCGCTGGGCCCCCAGGATCTCGTATTCCTCCTGGATGATGAGCCTGCGGGTCTGGGAGACGTTCTGGAAGAGCTTGTCCCGGAATGCGGCGCTCTTGCCTTTCAGGACCAGGGCGATCTCCCGCTCGGACAGGTCCCTCAGGCGCTTCTGCACCTCCCGGTCCGGAACCCGCAGGATGTCGTCCAGGGTGAACAGGCGCTCCCGGATCGAATCGGACAGGTCCCGGTTGTCCTCCTCCAGGTTGTTCAGGATGCTCTCCTCCAGGTCCGTGCCCACATGCCGCAGGATGTTGGCCAGGGCCGAGCGGCCGTCCACCTCCTCGGTAGCGGAGTGCCCGATGCGGCGGATCTTTTCCTTGATCCCCTCCTCCATGTGCCGCAGGACCTCGGGATTCACCTTTTCCAGCCGGGCTATGCGGCGGACTACCTCGGTGCGGGCAGGGTCCGCCAGGCTCACGATGACGGCGCTGGCAAGACGGGGCTCCAGGTAGGGCAGAAGGACGCTCATGACCTCCGGGGATTCGCTCCGGAGGAGGGCCACGAGTTCCTTGGGGTCGAAATCGTTCAGGAACTGGAAGGGTTTGGCGGATTCCGGGACCGCCTTGCGGAGGAGTTCCCGGGCCTTGTCGTCCCCGAAGGCGGCGGCCAGCATGCGCTGGGCCGTCTCGGCGCCGCCCTCGATGGAGGCTCCCTGGGTTTTCACCAGCCAGCCGAACTCCGTGAGGATCTCGTTGGCCTCGATGGTGTCGATCCTGTCTATGGCGGCTATCGCCCGGGAGACCCTCTCGATCTCGTCGGGCTTCATGTGGCGGATGACCTTGGCGGCCTCTTCCTGGCCCAGAAGAAGCAGGAACTTGGCCGCCTTCTCGATCCCCGGGACGCCGGTTTTGAGCAGGGCCTCGGCTTTCTCCACCCCGAAGTCCACGGGCGGTCCTGGAGGGGATACGATACCGCCCTTCGGGTCGGGCTTTCCCCTCGCCGTGCCGGGATTGGGGCGCTCCGGACCCTTGCCCCGGTCCGCCGCGCGAGGCGACCCGGGAGCGTCCGGGCCGCGGTCGGCGGGGGAGGCTCCGGATTTGCCCCGATAGGCCTTTTCAAGCCTGTCTTTCATATTCATATCGGGGTCTATACTATCCGGGGCTTTCCGGGCGGTCAATGCGGAAGATCAGACCCCGGTGCGCGTCCGGAGTTCTTCCCGCAGGGCCTCGGGCAGGGGCAGGGGGTCCTTGTACCGGGGACGGGCCGGCCGTCCGGCCGCATCCCCCACGTTCAAGGTGCCGTTCCCCGCCGCCTCGGCCAGGCCCGGGGGAACGGAGCGGGTCCGGAACCCCCCCAGGACGATCCGGAGCACTCCGGCGGCTTCGGACTCCGCCGCCTCGCATAGATCGTAGAAGCTCTCCCCGCGTACAGGATCTCCCAGGCAGGGATGGACCCAGGTCCGCCCCCTGTCGGAAGCCCAGTCCACGCCCCGGTCGAAGACCTCCGGGTAAAGCACCGAGGCTATCCGGAGGCCGTGGGGACCCCGAAGGTGCCGCAGGGATTCCGGGTCGTGGACGGAGCCGTCGGCACTCCGGGAAGTCTGGGCGGGATTGGTGAGAAGGAGGAAGCGGCGGGTATCCGCCAGTGCGTTGGCGATCCGGACCGGCAGGCGCGGATCCCCCGCGGTTTCCGAGGGGTAGGCCCGACGCAGGGCGTCGGTCATCCGCGCGGCAAATTCCGGCGGAAAATCCCCGGGCGGGAGGAGCCGGGCACGGACATCGAAGGCGGAGACCGCGGTTCCCGTGCGCCGTTCCCAGAGCAGGGTGTCCAGGATGCGCTCCAGGAAGGCGTGACAGCCCCGGAACCGGTCGGTTTCCGGCTTGCCCTGCTCGGTCCATCCGGAGCCGTGGACGATATAAGGGTGGGCCGCCCTATCCAGGGCTCCGTGGGTCGCGAAGCCCAGGAGGAAGGCCGCCCATGGGGAGAACGGATCCCCGTCCTCGAGAATCCAGGTTTCCAGCATGCCCTCCACAAGGCGGCCGAATCCCCGGCGATGGACGAGGACACCGTAGTGCAGGGCCACGGGCCGGGTCCGCTGGCTGTGGTAGAATATGTCCGGGCCTTGGCAGCCCATGAGGAAATACGCGGCCCCGGGGCCCGGGAGCATGATCCGCGCCGAGTCGGAATCCGCCCGATCGAGGGCGGATTCGCCGACCAGGGCATGGGCTATCTGGGAAGGCATACTATATACAAAATACCCCGGGACCGCCGGGCTCAGGAAGGGACTTCGTTGGATTTTTTCCGTAAAACAAGTATCATGAAATGGTAAGGAGACGTCTATGAGGCTCTATTCCCGCGGTCAGGTGCTGTTGTTCTCGGTATGCTCCTTCGCGGTCGCCCTCCTGGCGGCCTTCGGACTTGGCTTCATCCGGCTTCCGACGCCCGGAACATCCGCCTCCACGGATGCGGTCCCCGCTGCGCTGGAACGGTACGACGCCGGAGCCCCCGCCGCGCCGTCGGAGCCCGGGGTCCTCTCGTCCCCCCATGTCCTCAACGCCGACATGTCCCAGGAATACACTCAGGACGAGCGGGAGAACATCAGCGTCTACGAACGCCTCAATTCCGGGGTGGTCAACATCACCACCGAGGTCGTCTCCATAAACTACTTCCTGGAACCCGTTCCCAGTGCGGGGGGATCCGGTTCAGGATCCATCATCGATTCCGCTGGCTATGTGCTGACCAACTACCACGTGGTCAAGGACGCCTTCAAGGTCTACGTGAACCTGTCGGACGGAAGCCGGTACGAGGGCAAGGTCCAGGGAACCGACGAAGAGAACGATCTGGCGGTGCTCAAATTCGATCCTCCGAAAGACCGGCGCCTCACGGTCATCCCCTATGGGGATTCCACGGGGCTTAGGGTCGGACAGAAGGTCCTGGCCATAGGAAACCCCTTCGGTCTGGAGCGGACCCTGACCCGGGGCATCGTCTCCGGGATCGGCCGGCCCGTCCAGCAGGACGCCAAGACCATCATCCGGGACATGATCCAGACCGACGCCTCCATCAACCCCGGCAATTCCGGGGGACCCCTGCTCAATTCCCGGGGGGAGATGATCGGAATCAACACCATGATCTATTCCCCCTCCGGCGGCTCCGTGGGGGTGGGGTTCGCGGTGCCCGTCAACACCGCCAAGCGGGTAGTCCCGGACCTGATCCGGTTCGGAATGGTAAAGCGGGGGTGGATCGACATCACCGCCGTCCAGCTTTTCCCCGCCCTGGTGGAGTTCATGAAGGAGAAGGGATACCCCGTGCCGGTGGAGCAGGGGCTCCTGGTTTCCCAGGCTCGGCGGAACGGCAACGCGGACCGCGCGGGGATCCGCGGCGGCTCCACCCCCGCCCGGTACTACTCCAGCGTATTCTACGTGGGGGGCGACATCATCACGGCGATCGCGGGAAAGAAGGTAGCCAGCATCGCGGACCTATACTCGGCCCTGGAGGACACCAAGCCCGGCCAGGAGGTGGAGGTGGAGTACTACCGCTCCGGACGGAAGCTGTCCGTCAAGCTGGACCTCTCGGACCGCGCCGAGTACCGGAAGCAGGAATAGACCGCGAGACGTACATTCCGGGACTCACCACGGAGCTCACGGAGAACACGGAGCGGGACGATAAACCTTGGACGTGACAGGATGGACAGGATCGGGAAAGGATGAAAAGGATGATCTTGGATCGTACTCTCGTTTTTCGATCTTGTTCATCTTGTACATCATGATAATCCTGTTTCGCTTTTACGGGAAACATGATTGGAATACGGTTCCATTCCCCGTTCAGTCCGCCGCGGTGATCGGAGAGCCTGATACATGAAACCGTTCAAAGTAGTGGCACCGTATGGGCCTGCAGGGGATCAAGGTCAGGCCATCGAGGCCCTGGCCAAGGGCGTCCGGGCAGGGCAGCGCTACCAGACCCTCAAAGGGGTGACGGGCTCCGGGAAGACCTTTACCATGGCCAAGGTCATCGAGGAGGTCCAGCTCCCGACCCTGGTCATCTCCCACAACAAGACCCTCTCCGCCCAGCTGTACCGGGAGTTCAAGGACTTTTTCCCGGACAACGCGGTGGAGTACTTCGTCTCCTACTACGACTACTACCAGCCCGAGGCCTACGTCCCCACCCGTGACCTGTACATCGAGAAGGACGCGGACATCAACCAGGAGATCGACCGCCTCCGTCTTGCCGCGACCGCGGCGCTGATGGAGAGGCGGGACGTGATCATCGTGGCCACGGTCTCCTGCATCTACGGCCTGGGGAGCCCGGACCTCTACCGGGCCATGCGGGTCTATATCGACCGGGGATCGGAGATCGACCTGGACGACATCAAGCGCCGCCTGGTGTCCCTCCAGTACGAGCGGAACGACGCCGTCATGGAACGGGGACGGTTCCGGGTCCGGGGGGACACCCTGGAGATCCATCCGGCCTACGCCAACGAGGCCTACCGGATCGAGCTGGACTTCGACCGGGTGGCCCGGATCCGGAAGTATGACCCGATCTCCGGAGCCGTGGTCGCGGACGACCTGGAGGAGGCCGTCGTCTACCCTGCCAAGCACTTCGTCATGCCCGAGGACCAGGTCCACAAGGCGGTGGACATCCTGCGCGCGGAGCTGGACGAGCAGTACGCCCGATTCCTGGCCCAGAACAAGCTGCTGGAAGCCCAGAGGCTCAAGACCCGGACGGAATACGACATCGAGCTGTTGACCGAGATGGGCTACTGTCCGGGGATCGAGAACTACTCCGCCCCCCTGGCGGGCCGGAGCCGGGGGGAGCGTCCCGGGGTCCTCCTGGACTACTTCCCCAAGGACTTCCTCACCTTCATCGACGAGTCCCACGTGTCGGTGCCCCAGATCGGGGCCATGTACTCCGGGGACCGGAGCCGAAAGACCACCCTGGTGGATTACGGCTTCCGCCTCCCCTGCGCCCTGGACAACCGGCCCCTCAAGTTCGAGGAGTTCGAGTCCATCACGGACAAGGTGGTCTACGTGTCCGCCACCCCGGGGCCCTTCGAGCTGGGACGGAGCGCCACGGTGGCGGAACAGCTCATACGCCCCACGGGCCTCGTGGACCCGGAGCTCTCGGTACGGCCCAGCGAGGGGCAGATGGAGGACATCTACGCGGAGATCCGCAAGCGCATCGATCGGGGGGAGCGGAGCCTCATCCTCACCCTGACCAAGCGCATGGCCGAGGAGCTCACGGAGTACCTGTCCGGCCTGTCCCTCAAGGTGCGATACATCCACAGCGAGGTGGAGACCATCGAGCGGGTGGAGATCCTCAAGGCCCTGCGCCTGGGGGAATACGACGTCCTGGTGGGGATCAACCTCCTGCGGGAGGGCATAGACCTGCCCGAGGTCTCCTTCATCGCGATCCTGGACGCCGACAAGATAGGATTCCTGCGGAGCGCCACAAGCCTCATCCAGATTATCGGCCGGGCGGCCCGGAACGCCGCGGGCATGGTGGTCCTGTACGCGGACCGTATGTCCGACGCTATGCGTACGGCCATCGACGAGACCACCCGCCGGAGGGCCGCCCAGACGGCCTACAACCAGGCCCACGGCATTACCCCGGTAACGATCAAGAAGGCGGTCCACGACATCCTCCTACGTCACCAGGAGGAGAAGGAGCAGGTCGTGGAGACCGAGATCGGGACCCTGAAGGGGGCCTTCAACCTCCTGGTGCCTGAGCAGAAGAAGGCTCTGATCCGGGCCCTGGAAGCCCAGATGCTCGGGCACGCAAAGAACCTGGAGTTCGAGGAGGCGGCCATCATCCGGGACGAGATCGAGCGGATCCGGAGCGGGGAAGGCTGAGGGGAACATCCGGGCCGCCCCGAGCCCCGGGTAGGACCGGTGATAATTTTATGTCCGGGAGGTGAAGCATGGCCGGAGTTCAGCAACGGGTGGGGAACATGTCGGCGAGGTTCGGATCCTGGTACGCTGAAACCGGTACACCGGACCTGGGCAGAATGAACGCCCGGCTCCATCCCTATGACAGCCTCTTCTCCCCGGTCCGGGTGAACCGGCTTTCGATCAAGAACCGTATCGTGATGGCTCCCATGGGAAACTTCAGCATGGCCGAGGAGACGGGACGACCCTCGACTCGCATGGTGGAGTACTTCGCCGCCCGGGCCGCCGGAGGCGCCGGGCTCCTGACCTCTGGGCTGGTTCCGGTATGCCAGGGCATAGATCCCGCGGTCACGGAACCCGAGGGGCTGTCCTATTTTCCCCGGATCGACCGCAGCCGGACGAACTTCGCCGGCTGGCGGGAGATAGCCGCCCGATGCCGGGAGCACGGGGCCCGGTTCTTCATCCAGCTCACCCCGGGGCTGGGGCGCGTCGGCTCCCCGGAGTGCCTGGTGACCAAACGCCGCCTGCCGGTCTCGGCCTCCTGGAACCCGAATTTCTACATGCCCCTGGTTCCGTGCCGGCCCCTGACGGACGGGGAACTGCGAAGGATCGTCCGGCGTACGGGGCAGGCCGCCGCGGACGCAAAGGCCGCGGGGATCGACGGGGTCTACCTCCACGGCCACGAGGGCTACCTACTGGAACAGCTGTCCAACCGGGCCTTCAACCGCAGGAAGCTCGGAGCCTACGCGGATTGGAAGGCTTTCGGCACGGCCCTGGTCCGGGAGATCCGGGCGCGGACCGGGGACGACTACCCTATCATGTACCGGATCGACCTCTCCCTCGCCCTGGCGGAGACCTACGGTGACAGGATGCGGACCGTACCCCGGCTTCGGCGTTTTGCCGGGGAGCGAAGCGCCGGGGAGACCCTTGAGTACCTGGAGGCCCTGGTCGCCGCGGGGGTGGACCTGGTGGACGTGGACCTGGGCTGCTACGACAACTGGTGGCTTCCCCATCCGCCCGGACCCATGCCCCCGGCGTGCTACCTTGACGCCGCCCGGATCGTCAAGGAGCGTTTTACCGAGAGGAACGTGCTCTCCAACGCCGGACTGCCGGTTCCCGTGGTCGCCGTCGGAAAGCTCGGTTTTCCGGACCTGGCGGAGGCGGCCCTCCGGGACGGCTCCTGCGATATGGTCATGCTGGGCCGTCCCCTGTTGGCGGATCCCGAGTGGCCGAACAAGGCCTTCGCCGGGCAGGTCGACCGGATCCGGCCCTGTATCGGGGACCAGGAAGGGTGCCTCGGGGAGCTGGTGGAAGGAGGCCGCCCCTGCTGCGCCGTCAATCCCCGGACGGGTTTCGAGGACCGCCTGGACGGGTCGGAGCTGTCTCCGGCCCGCACCCCGGGCCGGGTGGCCG
>JBGSPT010000003.1:0-3129 GCA_041738475.1 Treponematales bacterium | reverse complement strand
CAACCGTTCGACGCCCCGTCTCGAAAAGCTGCGCGATATGGTCCACGGCCTGGATACCGACATCGCCTTCGACTACATCCACAACCAGGACCCGGGCCGCAACGACGAAATCATGGCCGGGCTGCCCGGGAGGCGGCCCGGCTGGCCCTGGAGGACTGCTCGCCCCTCTCGGACGTACGGGGCTCCGCGGGCTACCGGACCCGCCTGTTGGAGCGCCTGATCCTGGCCCATTTCGTCCGGCTCTTCCCGGACAAGGGCCTGCTTGAGGAGTTCTGGCCATGAGAACCTGGAATCCCGAGTCGGTCCAGAACGTCCTGGGCCGCACGAAATACATCGACGACCTGCCCGAGCCCGCGGGCCTCCTCCACGGCCAGCCGGTGGTGTCGAAGTCCGCCCACGGGAGGCTCCGTTCCCTGGACGCCTCGGCGGCCCTCGCCCTGCACCCCAGCGTCCGGGTCCTGACGGCCCGGGACATCCCCGGGGAGAACGAGCTGGGCACCGCGGTGTCCGACGAGCCCCTCCTGGTCGCGGACGAGTGGACCTACCGGGGCCAGTCGGTGGCCCTGGTGCTGGCGGGAACCCGGTCCCTGGCGCGCCGCGCCGCCGCCCTGGTCAAGATCGAGGGCGAGGAGCTCCCGGTGGTCACGGATCCCCGGGAAGCCCACGCCAAGGGGATGATCATCCTGGCCCCCCGGACGATGCGGATGGGGGACCCCGAGGCGGCCTTCCAGGAATGCGCCGTGGTGGTCTCGGGCCGGGTGGAGTCCGGGGGCCAGGAGCACGTCTACCTGGAGACCCAGGGAGCCGTGGCCCAGGTCCGGGACGGGGGCGGGATCTTCGTCCTGTCCGGTACCCAGTCCCCAACGGGGGTCCAGGAGGCGGTGGCCCGAAACCTGCGTCTCCCCATGAACGCCGTGGAGGTGGACGCCCCCCGCCTGGGCGGGGCCTTCGGGGGCAAGGAGGACCAGGCGGCCTCCTGGTCCGCCCTGGCCGCCCTGGGAGCCTTCGTCACGGGCCGGCCGGTCAAGATCTACCTGAACCGCAAGGACGACCTCACCTTCACCGGAAAGCGGCACCCCTACAGCTCGGACTACAAGCTGGGCCTGGACGCGGAGGGCCGGATCCTCGCCTTCGAGGCGGACTACTTCCAGAATTCCGGGGCCTGCACGGACCTCTCCCCCGCCATCCTCTCACGGACCCTCTTCCACGCGGCCGGAGCCTATCGCATCCCCAACCTCCGGGCCACGGGATACATGTGCCGGACCAACCTCCCCCCCTTCACGGCCTTCCGGGGCTTCGGCGCCCCCCAGGGTATCTTCGTGATGGAGGCGGCCCTCTCCAAGGCGGCGGAGGCGATGGGGGTGGACCCTGTCGAACTGCAGAGGAAAAACCTCCTCCGCACCGGGGACACCTTCCACTACGGCATGCCCGTAGAGGAGGCCCGGACGGAGCGCAGCGTCGACCTCGCCCTCCAACGGTCCGGCTGGGACCGGAAGCGCTCGGAGATCGACGAGTTCAACCGCGCCCGCCGGGACCGGAAGCGGGGCATGGCCGCCCTTCCCCTCTGCTTCGGGATCTCCTTCACCAAGCTGATGATGAACCAGGGGGGTGCCCTGGTCCACGTATACCGGGACGGGTCCGTGGGGGTCCACACCGGGGCCGTGGAGATGGGCCAGGGGGTCAACCGGAAGATCCAGAAGGTGGTGGCCCTGACCCTGGGGATCCCGGAAAGCCGGGTCCGGATCGAACGCACCCGGACCGCGGCGGTGGCCAACACCAGCCCCACCGCGGCCAGCACGGGCACGGACCTGAACGGCATGGCCGCCCTGGTGGCCTGCGAAGAGATCGGCAGGCGCCTTTCGGACTTCCGCGCGGAATCCGGCCTTGCGGATGCTTCCTGGGAGACGGTGGTGGCCAAGGCCCACGAGGCCCGGATCGACCTCTCGGCCCACGGCTTCTACGCCACCCCCGGGCTCTTCTACGACGGCGAGTCCGAGCGGGGCAACCCCTTCGCCTACCATGTCTACGGCTGCGCGGTCCTCACCGCGGAGGTGGACGTCATCCGGGGCACCTGCCGCATCGATTCCGCGACGATCGTCCACGACGCGGGGAACGTGATCGACGAGGTGGTGGACCGGGGCCAGACCGAGGGAGCCCTGGCCCAGGGCCTGGGCTGGGCCCTCCTGGAGGACCTGCGCTACGACGAAACCGGCAGGCTCCTGTCCGATACCCTGTCCACGTACAAGCTCCCGGACGCCCACTTCCTGGACTTTCCCGTCGACCTGGAGTTCCTGGCGGACGCCCCGAACCCCAAGGCGATCCTCAAGAGCAAGGCCATCGGGGAGCCCCCCCTGATGTACGGCATCGCCGGGTACTTCGCGGTCCTGGACGCCCTCAAGGCAGCCCGGGGTGAACGCCTCCGGGGCCCGGGCTTCCACGACCTGCCCCTCACGCCGGAAAAGGCCCTGGACTACCTTTCGGGGGTGATCCCGTGATCGTGAAGAACGGCCTTTTAGCCCTGCGCCACGAGGGGGACTTCCTGCGCCGGGACTTCCGGGTCGGCCCGGACGGACGGATCGCGGAGATTTCGGACACCCTCGCCCCGGAGCCCGGGGAGGAGGTCCTGGACGCCCGGGGCCTTGAGGTCCTGCCCGGGGCCGTCGATCCCCACGTCCATTTCGACGAGCCGGGCTTCACCCGCCGGGAGGACTTCCTCCACGGTTCCTCGGAGGCGGCCAAGGGAGGGGTGACCACGGTGGTGGACATGCCCTGCACCTCCCTGCCCCCGGTCACCACCCGGGCGGCCCTGGAGAACAAGCTCTCCTTCGTGTCCAAGGCCTCGGTCGTCGATTACGCCTTCTTCGGTGGCGTGTCCGGCCACACGGCGGAAGAGAGCCTTTCGGAGCACATGGAGGCCCTGGCTCCCGACGTGGTGGGCTTCAAGACCTACTTCATCTCAGGGATGGAGACCTTCACCCGGGTGACCCACGACGACTTCGGGCGGATCGTCCGGCGCGGAGCCGAACTGGGACGCCCCATCCTCCTGCACGCCGAGGACCTGGACTTCGTGAGCTCCGCGGAGGCCCGGCTCCGGAAGGCCCGGCTCTCGGAGGCCCCCCGGTGGAGCGA